>NZ_JBEYEI010000011.1:0-279609 GCF_040633895.1 Streptomyces sp. NPDC007863 | reverse complement strand
CGACTGCGCGGACGCGGCTGGCGGATGACCGCCCAGCGCCGTGTCGTCGCCGAGGTCCTCGACGGCGACCACGTGCATCTCACCGCCGACGAGGTGCACGCCCGCGCCGTCGAGCGCCTGCCCGAGATCTCCCGTGCCACCGTCTACAACACGCTGGGCGAGATGGTGACGCTCGGTGAGGTCATCGAGGTCGCCACCGACGGCCGCGCCAAGCGGTACGACCCCAACGCCCACCGGCCCCACCAGCACCTGATCTGCGCCGGCTGCGGCGCGATCCGGGACGTCCACCCGGCGGGCGACCCGCTGAAGGACCTGCCGGACGCGGAGCGCTTCGGCTTCACGATCTCGAACGTCGAGGTCACCTACCGCGGCCTCTGCCCGAACTGCGCGGCGGCCTAGCCGCCCACCGAGAAGGGGCGCCCCGCCCGGGGCGCCCCTTCTTCGTGTGCCCGCGCCCCGCGGAAACGCCGAAGGCCCGGATCGTATGCATACGATCCGGGCCTTCGGGCTACTGAGTAGCGGGGACAGGATTTGAACCTGCGACCTCTGGGTTATGAGCCCAGCGAGCTACCGAGCTGCTCCACCCCGCGTCGGTGAACACCACTCTACGGGACCGTCGTGACAGGAGCAAATCGCGTTTACGCCGTGAGCTCCTGGTGCAGCGCCTCGCTGAGCCGGGCCGCCCGCTCGGCGACCTCGGCCGGGCCGAGCTCCACGGCGCGGGCGCACCACTTGCGGCCCTCGGACAGCTCGCCCCGGCGGGCGGCGAGCAGCGCGAGGCGGAGCGCGGCGCGGCCGTGCCCGGCCCGGGCGGCCCGGGTCCACCAGAGGGCGGCCTCGCGCTCGCTGCCCTCGCGGGCGAGGAGCAGGCCGAGGTTGAAGGCGCCGTTGCGGCTGCCGGCCTCGGCGGCCTCCCGGTACCAGCGGGCGGCCCCGGTGAGGTCGCCCCGGCCGGCGGCGAGCATGCCGACCCGGACCTGGGCGCGCCGGTGGCCCTGCTGGGCGGCCCGCTCGTACCACTCCTCGCACTCGGTCTTCTGGTCCACGGGCGCGCCGAGGACCACCGGGCCGGGCTCGGGACGGCGGGCGTCGAGGAGGGTGGCGAGCCTGAAGGCGGCCTCGGCGCTGCCGCCGCCCGCCGCGCAGCGCAGGTGGCGCTCGGCGGTCCGCTCGTCGCCCTCGCGCAGGGCGGCGATGCCGACCTGGAGGGCGGCCTCGGTGTGCCCGGCGGCGGCGGCCCGCTCGTACCAGGCGAGCGCGGAGCGGTCCTCGTCGCGGCCCGCGTGGATGATGCCGAGGTTGAAGGCGGCGTCCACGGAGCCGGCCTCGGCGGCCTTGGAGAACCACGGCTCGGCGCCGCCCGCGTCCCCGGCCTGGAGGAGCAGCACGGCGAGTGCGTTGGCGGCCTCGCGGTGGCCGGCGTAGGCGGCGCGGCGGTACCACTGCTCGGCCTGCGGGAGGCGGTCCTGGGCGGCGCAGAGCAGGCCGAGGTTGTAGGCGCCGTTGACGTCCCCGGCGTCCATGGCGGCGCGGTACCAGCGCTCGGCGGTCTGCTGCTCGCCGCGGGCGGCGTGCAGGGCGCCGAGCGCGTTGGCGGCGTTGCCGTCGCCGTCCTGGGCGGCGCGCAGCCACCAGACGGCGGCGCTCTCCTCGTCGCCGGCGTCGCGCAGCAGGAAGCCGAGGGCGCAGGCGGCCTTGGCCTCGCCCTCCTTGGCGGAGCTGAGGTACCAGCGGCCGGCCTCCTTCAGCTCGCCGCGCTGCTCCAGGATGGCTCCGAGGTGGAGCGCGGCCCGCCGGTGTCCCCGGGCGGCCGCCTGCCGGAACCACTGCTCGGCCTCGCCGAGCGGCCCGGGGCCGCCGGTCTCGCCGGCCCGGGCCGGGGCGGCGGCGGGCACGGGGACGGGCGGCCGGTCGTCGCCGGCGTGCGCGGGGTCGGCCGCGCGGAGGCGTCCGGCCGTGTCGTAGGCGTGGCCGGCGCGGCCCGTGGCGGCGGTGGGGCCGTAGGCGTGCGGGCCCCGCAGGGTCTCGGTGGCGCGCCGCTCCAGGGCGAGGGCGAGGCGGTACGCGGCCTCGCGGTGGCCCTGCTCGGCGGCGGCGCGCAGCCAGCGCTCGGCGCCGACGTCGCTGCGGTGCTCCAGGAGGTCGGCGAGGGCGTAGGCGCCCAGGGCGTGGCCCTGTTCGGCGGCCTGGCGGAGCCAGTACTCGGCGGCGGGCTCGTCGCCGCGCTCGCGGTGGTGGCGGCCCAGGGCGTGCGCGGCCGGCGCGGAGCCGGCGACGGCGGCGACCCGCCACCAGCCGGCGGCCTCGTCGGGGTAGCCGCGCTGGTGGAGGAGGACGCCGAGGTTGTTGGCGGCGGCGCGGTCGCCCTCGGCGGTGGCGCCGCGCAGGAAGGGCTCGGCGCCGTCGAGGTCGCCGCGGCGGAGCAGGAGGGCGCCGAGGGCGCTCATGGCGTCGGTGTCACCGCGCTCGGCGGCCCTGCGGTGCCGGCCCTCGGTCTCGGCCTCGGTCTCGGCCTCGGTGTCCGGTCCTGCGTCCGGGACGGCCCTGGCTCGGGGGGTGCTGTCGACGACGACCGCATCGACGGCCGGCACGGCCTCGATGATCTCGTCCGCGGCATTTCTGGCGTGCCGCTGCACAAACCGCCCTGTCTCCAACAGAGTTGCCCTGTCCCCCATAAATACCATCGTCGCACCACCCGCAACCCGCGCACACCCGGTATACCGCAGCCCTTGAGGTCACCTCAGGCGTTTTGTCGACATGCCCACAGAGAGACAAGTCAAACACGCCACGCCTCAACTCGCCCCTTCCGTACCGCTCTTCGGTGCCCCTCGTCACCCCGACACGCGACGAGGGCCCGGATCCTTATGGATCCGAGCCCTCGTGTCAGTAGCGGGGACAGGATTTGAACCTGCGACCTCTGGGTTATGAGCCCAGCGAGCTACCGAGCTGCTCCACCCCGCGTCGGTGAAGTAACACTATCACGACGCGGGGTGAATCTCGCAGGTCAGCTGCCGTCGGCCGGCTTCTCGGCCTCCTTCTCGGCACCGCCCGCACCGGACGGCTGGAGCTTGGCGCCTGCCTCGGCGGCCTTCTCCAGCGCGGCCTGGAGGTCCTCCTGGGCCTTGCCGTAGGCCGCCCAGTCCTGCTTCGCCAGCGCCGCCTCGCCCGCGTCGTACGCCTTCTGGGCGTCGGCGATGGCCTGCTTCAGCGCCGCGTCCGCCGAGGCCGGCGGCTGCGGGGTGGTCGGCGGCTGCTCGGTGCCCGGCGGGGTCGTCGGCGGGGTCGTGCCCTCCACGCCGAAGACCGCGTTGAGCGCCTCCGTGAGGGTGTTCTCGAACACCGTGGTGTCCTTGGTGGTGTCGCCGCCCGGCTGGTCGGCGTCCACGTACGACACCGCGACCTTCTTCAGGAGCGGGTAGAGCGCGTTCCGCCCCTGGGCGTAGACCGGCTCCACGTACAGGAACCCGCCGTCGAGCGGCACGGTGAGCAGGTTGCCGTACTGGATGTCCGAGTCGGCGCCCCGCATGTCACGGACGAAGGTGGCGACGTCGGGCAGGCTGTTGAGCTTGCTCTGGACCTGCGCCGGGCCGGGCACGTCCTCGGTGACCCGGAGCAGTCTCAGCCGGCCGTACTCCTTGCTGGTGGCGTCGGCGTCGACCGCCATGAAGCCGCCCAGGTTGGGCCGCCCGTTGGGCGTGAAGGTCGTGGTCAGCGAGAAGCGCTGCTCCGTGTCCCCGGGCATCTTCATGCTCAGGTAGTACGGCGGCACCGCCACGTTGTCCTTGTTGGTCGGGTCGTTCGGCACCTGCCAGGCGTCCGAGCCGCTGTAGAACTGGGCCGGGTCGGTGACGTGGTAGCGGGTCAGCAGCTCGCGCTGGACCTTGAACATGTCCTGCGGGTAGCGCAGGTGCTCCAGGAGGTCGCCCTTGACCTCGGACTTGGGCTTCACCGTGTCGGGGAAGGCCTTCATCCAGGTCTTCAGGACCGGGTCCTCGGTGTCCCACTGGTAGAGGGTGACCGTGCCGTCGTAGGCGTCGACGGTGGCCTTCACCGAGTTGCGGATGTAGTTGACCTGGTTCTGCTGGGCGACGACCGCGCGCTGCTGGTTGCCGACGGTCAGCGAGTCGGCGGTGGTGTCGCCGAGCGTGGTCCGCGAGGCGTACGGGTAGCCGTTGGTGGTCGTGTACGCGTCGACGATCCACTTGATCTTGCCCTCGACGACCGCCGGGTAGGCGTCGCCGTCGATGGTCAGCCACGGGGCGACGGCCTCGACCCGCTGCTTGGGCGTGCGGTTGTACAGGATCCGCGAGCCGTCGCCGATGGCCCCGGAGTAGAGGATCTGCGGCTCGCTGAAGGCCACCGCGTAGGCCGCGCGGTTGAAGGCGCTCTCCAGGCTGACGCCGCTGTTGCCCTCGTAGCTGGTGGTCTTCTCGCCGTTCTCCTCGTAGTCCAGCTCCTTCTGGGGGCCGCCCACGATCGAGTACTGGTCGGTCTTCTCGCCGTAGTAGATCTTCTGCTGGTACTTCCCGAGCTCACCCGTGGTCGGCAGGCCCGACTCGGTGAAGACCGGGGAGCCGTTGGCGTCGGTCTGGGTGCCGCGGGCCATGATGGCGCCGTAGCCGTGGGTGTAGGTGAAGTGGTCGTTGATCCAGTTCCGCTTCGGGATGCCGCGGATGTTCAGCTCGCGCAGACCGATGACGACGTCCTGGCCCTGGTAGCGGTCCACGTCGAGCGTCGTCGGGAACTGGTAGTACTTCCGCTTCTGCTCCAGCTGCTGGAAGGTCGGCGAGACGATGTTCGGGTCGAGGATGCGGTAGGCGGCCGCCGTGTCGGCGTCCGCGCGCAGCTTGTCCTTGGCCTTCACCGTCGACTTGCCCGAGTAGTTCTCCAGCTTGGTGTCGTCGATCGCGTACGCCTTGCGGGTCGCGTCGATGTTGTTCTGGATGTACGGGGCTTCCTTGGCCTGCTCGTTCGGCTGGACCTGGAACTTCTGCACGATCGCCGGGTACAGGCCGCCGATGAGGACGGCGGAGAGCACCATCAGGCCGAAGCCGATGACCGGCAGCTGCCAGGTGCGGCGCCACAGGGTGGCGAAGAAGAGCACGGCGCAGATGACGGCGATGCAGAAGAGGATCGTCTTCGCCGGCAGGTAGGCGTTGGCGTCGACGTACCTGAGGCCCGTCCAGTTGCCGGTGGCCTTGAAGTCGCTGGACTTCACCGCGAGGCCGTACCGGTCGAGCCAGTACGCCGCGGCCTTCAGCGTCACGAAGACGCCGAGCAGCACCGAGAGGTGGCCGGTGGCGGCGGCGGTCGCGCGGGCACCGGGGCTGGTGACCCGCAGTCCGCCGTACAGGTAGTGGGTGATCGCCGCGGCGATCAGCGAGAGCACCACCGCGGCGAAGCCGAACGCCAGCAGGAAGCGGTACCAGGGCAGGTCGAAGGCGTAGAAGGAGACGTCCTTGCCGAACTGGACGTCCTTCTCGCCGAAGTCCACGCCGTTGACCCACATGAGCCAGGTGCGCCACTGGCCGGAGGCGGAGGCGCCGGCGATCAGCCCGACCAGGGCGGTGATCGCGAGCAGCACCCACTTCTTGAACGGGGCGACGCCCATCCGGTACCGGTCGAGGCTCTGCTGCTCCAGCGACATCGCGCTGAGCGGCGGGCGGAGCCGGTACGCCAGCCAGATGTTGAGGCCGACGACGAGGCCCATCAGCAGCCCGAAGACCGCGAACAGGCCGATCTTGGTCCACAGGGTGGTGGTGAACACGGACGAGTAGTGGACCGAGCGGTACCAGAGCCAGTCCGTCCAGAACCCGGCGAACATCACGAACGCCATGGCCAGGACGGCCAGGACGCCCAGTGTCATCAGCAGGGTGCGGGCCCGCCGGGACGGCCGGCCGACTCTGATCCTTGGCCCGGACGGGCTGCCGCCACGGTCCGGCATCTGGAAAGCCAACGTGCGCCCCTCGGTGTTGATGCGTCGGAAAGCGGGCCCCGCGATCGTAGGGCCCACTGGTGCAACTTACTGACGCTTTACCTAGTTCCCGTCTCCGGGGGAAGAGGAGGCAGGATATTGGTCATGTCCAACCTTTCCCCCTCGGGCCCGCCGATGGCCTCCAGTCCCCTCACCCGTGCGGTGCTCGAGATCGACGAGTACGCCTCGGGCCTCGGCTGGGACCGGCCCGCCCGCCTCTTCGCCCTGGTCGACACCGCCCGTCTGCGCGCCCAGGCGCCCTCGCTGAAGCTCGGCGAGGACGCGACCGCCTACACCCCCATCGAGCAGGAGGAGATCCCCAAGGGCAAGCCGCTCGACGAGTTCCTCGGCACCATCGCCTGGCCGGACGCGGTGGCCGGCTGCGCCCTCACCGTGGAGCGGCTGATGCTGCCGCCGTCGGCGGAGGCCCAGGTCCCCAAGGACCTGAGCGGCGCCAAGCTGAACAAGTGGGTGGCCGCGCACCCGGACCGCCAGGAGGTCCGGATGACGGTGGCCGTGCTGCGGACCGGCGCCCGGGAGGCGGCGATCCGGCTGCGCGAGAAGGACTCGCCGACCGAGGTGCTGACCGGCCCGGACCTGGTGCCGGGGCTCGCCGACGCGCTCGCGGCGACCTTCGAGGGCTGAGCGGTACGGGTACGGGGCCCCGCGCGGGGTCCCGTACCGGCTCAGCTCTTCGAGCAGCTCGGGAGGCCCGCCGTGTCGCCCTTGCGGAGCTTCTCCAGCGACTTGGTGGCGT
This sequence comes from Streptomyces sp. NPDC007863, assembly GCF_040633895.1. Lineage (NCBI taxonomy): Bacteria > Bacillati > Actinomycetota > Actinomycetes > Kitasatosporales > Streptomycetaceae > Streptomyces > Streptomyces sp. NPDC007863. The sequence continues at coordinate 272,878 of NZ_JBEYEI010000011.1, read as the reverse complement.
CGTCGATGGTGTCGACCTTGACGAGGGTGAGCCCGTCCGGCGTGTCGTCGGCCGCCGTGGCGCAGTTGTCGGCCGGGGTGAGGAAGTACTCGGCGCCGGCGTTCCGCGCGCCGACCAGCTTCATCTGGATGCCGCCGATCGGGCCGACCTTGCCGTCGTCGTCGATGGTGCCGGTGCCCGCGACGAACTTGCCGCCGGTGAGGCTCTCCGGGGTCAGCTTGTCGACGATGCCGAGCGCGAACATCAGACCCGCGCTGGGGCCGCCGACGTCGGCCAGCTTGATGTCGATGGTGAACGGGAAGACGTGGTCGGTGCCGGCCTGGATGCCGACGATCGCCCGGTCGCCCTCCTCGGACTTCACGGTGGTGACGGCCACCTTCCGGGTGACGGTGGCTTCCTTGTGCGCCTTCTCGGCGGCGGCCGCCTCCTTGGCCGGGACGATCGTGAACTCGACCTTCTGGCCCGGCTTCCGCTTGGTCACCTGCGCGGCGACGTCGGCCGGCTTGGTGACCTTCACGCCGTCGACGGCCTTGATCACGTCACCGGCGTGCAGGGTGCCCTCCGCCGGGGAGTCCTTCACCACGGAGGCGACGACGACCCGGGTGGTGAAGGGGATGCCGAGCTCGTCGAGGGCGGCGACCTTGGCGCTCTCCTGCGACTGGGAGAACTCCTCCGCGTTCTCCTGGCTCGACTCCTCCTCCGTCTTCCCGTCCGGGTAGAGGGTGTCGTGCGGCACCACCACGTTGTCGTGGGTCAGCCAGCCGTAGACCGCCTCGACGGCGTTCATCTTGTAGTCCGCGCTGGTGACCCTGACCGTGGTCATGTTGAGGTGGCCGTCGGTCGGGTAGGTCTTGCGACCGGAGATCTGGAGGACCGGCTCGCCACGCGCCTCGCCGAGCGTGTTGACCGTGGGACCGGGGCTCATCTCCGAGTACGGCACCGGGATCAGGACGCCGGCGATCAGCAGGCAGATCAGGACCAGGGTGGAGGCGAGCATCGTCGCGGTGCGGCGTGGCATGGAACGACAGTACGGGACTCGCCTGTGCGCGCACCCCTGGGGCGGTCCGTACGGGACGCCGCCGGGCCTCCGTCAGAGGGCCGGTGAGGACTCCGCGGGGGCGGGCTCGGCCACGGGCCGGAACGGAGCGGAATCGGGTGCGGTGGGGTGGGAACGCTCCATGGCGTCCCTGAAACGGGCGTAGCCGGCGAGCTCGGCCACGTCACCTATCGTCTTGTTCCTCTGGACCCAGCTTCCCCATATCGCCGCGCCGACGACTGCGAAAAGCGGAATCAGCAACCAGGCCAGCACTGCCATCCCGACCTCCCATCCCCAGTGAGTTGATCAGCAGATTATTCATCTGTGCCACCAACGCTCGGGCCTGGGGGTCGGTTACGCAAATCGGGCGTTCGGCTACACCGTGTCGGCGCGCCTGTTTGCACGACTCCTGGGGGCTCAGCAGGCCCCCACCCTCCCCCAGACTTCGTCCGGGGGGACCCCCAGCCTCGGGGCGGGAGCTCAGCAGGCCCCCACCCACTCCTCGGTGCCGTCCGAGAAGGTCTGGTGCTTCCAGATCGGGACCTCGTGCTTGAGGTCGTCGATCAGCTTGCGGCAGGCCTCGAAGGCCTCGCCGCGGTGCGGGCAGGAGACGGCGACCACGACCGCCAGGTCGCCGACCTCCAGGTCGCCCACGCGGTGGACCGCCGCCAGGGCGCGGACCGGGTAGTTCGCGACGACCTTCTCGGCGACCCGGCGCAGCTCGGCCTCGGCGCTGGGGTGGCAGGAGTAGCCCAGCGCGTCCACGTCGGCGCCGCCGTCGTGATTGCGCACGGTGCCGACGAAGAGCGTCGTGCCACCCGCCGCGTCGTCGCCGACGGCCCGGAAGACCTCGTCGACCGAGAGCGGGGTGTCGCGGATCGCGAGCAGCTTGATCGGGTCGTCCGCTGCCTGCTCACCGGGGTGGTCGTGCGTGGTCGTCATGCCGTCCATGGTGCCGCACGGCTCCGACATCCCGGAATAGCGTTTTCGACCGGTGGACCGGGACCCTCCGTAGGAGGGTCCTACAGGCCGCGCCGCTTCCTCATCTGCCGTACCAGGGCCGCGGTGCCCAGGAGGGCCACCGTGGCGCCCGCCGCGCCCGCCGCCGTGGCGTCCTTGCGGCCGAGCCGGCGGCCCGCGACCGTGTGCCGGCCCTGGACCTCCTCCAGGAGCGCCGCGAGCACCTCCTCGTTGGTCCACTGCGGGCGCCAGCCCGCGTCGTGGAGCCGGCCGACGCTCACCACCCAGGGGTGCATGGTGTAGGCGAGGTCGCCGGCGGGGGACGGGGTGAGGCCGATGCGGTGCAGCCGGGCCGCCGCGCCCAGGGCGACCGCCGAGGGCAGCTCCATGCGGCGGATCCCCGACAGCTCCTCGACCTCCTCCTGCTCCAGCCAGCCCTCGCAGCCGACGGCGAACTCGCCGTCGACCTTCTCCAGGGCCGCGTACTCCAGGGCGCTGACCAGGTCCTCCACGTGGCAGAACTGCCAGGTGGGGCGGGAGCCGGCGACGACGAGCAGCCGCGGCGACTCGAAGTAGCGGGTCAGCGCCGTGTCCGTACCGCCGACGAGGACGGCCGGGCGGACCACGGTCACGTTGAGGCCGGGGTGGGCGCGGGAGCCTCGGCGGCCGAGCCGTTCGATCTCCAGGAGGTCGCCGACGCCGGTGGCCTCCGCGGTGGCCCGCAGCTCGGCGTCCTCGGAGAGCGGGATGTCGTTGTCGGGGAGGGCGCCGTAGACCATGGTCGAGGTGCACAGGACGACCCGGTGGACACCGGCCGCCGCGGCGGCCGTGAGGACCGTCTGCGTGCCGCGCACGTTGTACGCCGACCGGGCGGCGGGATCGGTCTCCAGATCGAGGTCGACGGCGAGGTGCACGACGACGTCGGCACCGCGCAGCTTCTCCGCGATGGCCGGATCCCGCACGTCGAGGACATGCCAGGTCGCCTCGGCCACCTCGCCGCGCCGCTCGTCGACGGCGATGACCCGCCGGACCTCCTCCGAATCGGCGAGACGCCTGGTCAGGAGGGCTCCGACGCCGGTGGCGGCGCCGGTGACCGCGACGACGGGACCGCGCGCGGCGGACCGGGTTGAGTGGTTTCGCGCTCCGCGAACCTGCGGATCTGGGGAACTCACCGACCGACTCCAGTGGTTGTCTTCAGTACGTACGGGGATGACGCGTACGTACCAGGTGGCGTCCATCCTGCCGCAGGGCACGGCCCGGCGGAGACTTGAGCCCATATCCGACCCGGATGTCTACGCTGGTGTTGTGCAGCGGGCAGTCGCCGCCGGCGGAGAGCCGGCGGCCCTAGGAGCCGAGGAAACCTGTGAGTGACACCCCATTCGGATTCGGCCTTCCGCCGGAGGAGCCGGAGGACGGCGACGAAGGCAAGAAGAAGGACCCCGCCGGAGGTGGCCAGGGGTCCGGTGGCCAGGGCGGCGGCAATCCGTTCGGGGCGAACCCGTTCGGATTCGGCGGCATCCCCGGCATGGGCGGCGGCCAGGGCGGCGCGGACAATCCCTTCGCCGCGATGTTCGGGTCGATGAACCCGACGGACCTGGGCGCGGCCTTCCAGCAGCTCGGCCAGATGCTGAGCTACGAGGGCGGTCCCGTGAACTGGGACATGGCCAAGCAGATCGCCCGCCAGGTGGTCGCCCAGGGCACCGCCGACGGCGTCAAGGACGCCAGCGTGGGCCCGGCCGAGAAGACCGCGGTCGAGGAGGCGGTCCGCCTCGCCGACCTGTGGCTGGACCAGGTCACCTCGCTGCCCTCCGGGGCGAACACGGCGGTGGCGTGGAGCCGCGCCGAGTGGGTCGAGGCGACCCTCCCGGCGTGGAAGGCGCTGGTGGACCCGGTCGCCGAGCGGGTCGGCACCGCCATGGGCGACGTGCTGCCGCAGGAGATGCAGGCCATGGCGGGCCCGCTGATCGGCATGATGCGGTCGATGGGCGGCGCCATGTTCGGCCAGCAGATCGGGCAGGCCATCGGCGCGCTCGCGGGCGAGGTCGTCGGCTCGACCGACGTCGGCCTGCCGCTCGGCCCGGCCGGCCGGGCCGCGCTGCTCCCGCTGAACGTGGAGTCCTTCGGCAAGGACCTGAGCGTGCCCTCCGACGAGGTGCGGCTCTACCTGGCCCTGCGCGAGGCCGCCCACCAGCGGCTCTTCGCGCACGTGCCGTGGCTGCGGGCGCACCTCTTCGGCGCGGTCGAGTCCTACGCGCGCGGCATCAAGGTCGACACCTCGAAGCTGGAGGAGGCCGTCTCCCAGCTCGACCCGACCCACCCGGAGCAGCTCCAGGAGGCGCTCCAGTCCGGCATGTTCCAGCCGCAGGACACGCCCGAGCAGAAGGCGGCCCTGGCCCGTCTGGAGACGGCGCTCGCGCTGGTCGAGGGCTGGGTGGACGCGGTGGTCCACGAGGCCGCCAAGACCCGGCTGACCTCGGCGGACGCGCTCCGCGAGACGCTGCGCCGGCGCCGGGCCACCGGTGGTCCCGCCGAGCAGACCTTCGCCACCCTGATCGGTCTGGAGCTGCGGCCGCGCCGGCTGCGGGACGCCTCCCGGCTGTGGGCCTCGCTCACCGACGCGCGCGGTGTCGACGGCCGTGACGCGCTGTGGGAGCACCCGGACATGCTGCCGACGGCGACCGACCTCGACGACCCGGACGGCTTCGTCCACCGCGAGCACCTGGACTTCTCCGAGCTGGACAAGCTGCTCGGCGAGGCCGCCAAGGGCGACACGCCCGAGGACGGGGACGGGGACGACGCGAAGTGACGCTGCACGACGACGCGGTCCTCGTCCTCAAGGGGTACGAGGGCCAGCCCGAGCTGCGCGAGCTCTACCTGGAGCACCTGGCCGCGCATCCCGACGGCATGTACAAGCCCTGCTCGGCCGGCCACCTCACCGGCAGCGCGCTGGTGATCGACCCCTCGCGCGGGCGGGTGCTGCTGACCCTGCACAAGAAGCTCGGCATGTGGCTCCAGATGGGCGGTCACTGCGAGGAGGGCGACGCGACCATGGCGGCGGTGGCGCTGCGCGAGGCCGCCGAGGAGTCGGGGATCGCGGGGCTCACGCTGCTGCCGGGCGGTCCGGTGCGGCTGGACCGGCATCCGATCCCGGCGCCCTGCCACTGGCACCTCGACGTGCAGTACGCGGCGCTGGCTCCGGCGGAGGCGGTGGCCCAGATCAGCGAGGAGTCGCTGGACCTGAAGTGGTTCGCGTACGACGAGGTGGCCGCCGTGGCGGACACGTCGGTGGTGCGGCTGACGGAGGCGACGCTGGCCCGCCTGTGAGGTGAGCCTGAGCACACGGCGAAGGGCCCCCGGTCTCCCGGGGGCCCTTCGCCGTCGTGCCGTCCGTGCGTCAGTTCCAGGCGTTGTTCTGGTTCTGGCCGTGGGCGCCTTGCTGGCCGACGCCGAACTGGGCGGCGACGCCCTGCCCGATGGCGGCGTTCTGCGGGGGCATGACCTCGCTGGGCTGGACGAGGGCGAAGCCCTGGCCGAGGAAGCTGAGCTCCCAGCCCTCGCCGGTGCTGCCGCGGCGGCTGCGGACGCTGCTGTTGTGCGTCTGCGCCTGCATCTGGACCCGCAGCGAGGTGGACCAGGCGACGATCGCGTCCGCGTCGGCGCTCACGTACTTCTCGGGCGTGACCTGGAGCATCAGCGGCTGGCCCGAGGTCATGAGGGCGACCTTGCCGCGGCCGGTGATGTTGAGCTGGTACTTGCCGGTGCCGGAGACGCCGTACTGGCTGTCGACGGCGATGACCTCGGTGTGCAGGCTGGTGTCGAGCGCCAGCACGTAGGCGCTGTCGACGGTGAGGCCCTCCTGCTCGACCTCGACGACGTGGATGTACTGGGCGAGGTTGGCGAAGTAGACCGTGCCCTGGCCGGAGCAGCGCATCAGGTCGAGGCCCTCGCCGGTGCGGGCGCGGGCCTGCCGCTGGCTGCTGCTCTGGTACTCGCCGTCGAAGTCGACGAGGCCCTGGTAGGCGACCATGGCGCCCTTGCGCGCCAGGATGTCGTCGTGGCCGGTGAGGCTGACCCGCAGGAGCTGCGGGTTCTGGACGACGTACCGCTCCTGGCTCTGCTGCTCGGCGTGGTTGAAAAGCGGGCTCTGCATGATGTGTTCTCGCTCCCCCTCAGCCCCGGACCCGCAGGCGGTCGCTGCTGTCCTCGCTGGGCTGTACGACGACGATGCCCTGGCCCGAGAAGGCCATCTGGTATGCCTCGCCGCTGCCCCGCCCGATGAGGGAGGACGCCTTGAAGCTGCGCTTGCCCTTGACCTTCAGCGCCGGCGACCAGGCGACGAGCGCGTCGGGGTCGACGTAGGTCTCGTCCTCGCCGCGGCCGCAGTCGACGACGATCGGCGTGCCGCGCGAGGTGAGCGCGACCCATCCGGTGCCGGCGATCCCCACGTTGAAAAGGCCCTGGCCGGCGAACTTGGCGAGGCCCTTGACCCGCTCGACGCCCCACTGGAGGTGGGCGTCGAAGGCGAGGAGGTTGCTGCCGTTGACCGAGATCGCGTCGTTCTGGAGGTTGATCACGACGACGTCGGCGCCGTAGTCGGCGAGGTAGAGCAGGCCGTCGCCGGCGCACTTCATGATCGGCGCGCCCTCGCCGGTGGCCCACTCCTTGGCGACCTGGCGGACGGCGGGCGGGTTGGGCTCGTAGCTGATGAAGCCCTCGTAGGCGACCATCGAGCCGGTCCGGGCGTAGAGGTCCTGGCCGGAGGCCATGGCGACCTTGAGCATGGTGCGGCCGTGGTTCTCCATGCGGGCCGCGATGGGGGTCGGGGCGTAGCCCGCGAGCTGCTGGTTCATGGTGTCGGGCTCCCTCAGACCTCGTACGGCTGAACGACGATGAAGTTGCCGGGGGCGCCCCGGAACTGGAGGTTCACGGTCTCCCCGCTGTGGCCGGGGTAGGCGTTGCGCCGGAGCCGGACCTGGCTGGAGAGGATGACCTGCGAGGCGGCCGACCAGGCGACGACCGCGTTGCAGTCCGCGAAGGTCGTCGGGGTGACGGGCAGGACCACGGGGACGCCGTGGGTCTTGACGATCACGGTGCCGGTGCCCTGGAACTGCATGGTGAACAGGGCGCCGCCGGGGATGCCGTGGCCCTCGATGCGGCGGACCTCGTACTGGAGGGACTCGTCGAAGGCGAGCACGTTCTCCGCGGAGACGCAGATGGCGTCGCCCTGGAGCTCGATCGGGTGCAGATGCGCGCCGTTCTCGGCGAGGAAGACCTGGCCGCGGCCGGAGCAGCGCATCAGCTGCATCTCCTGGCCGGTGGCGTTGCCGACGATCCGGCCCGCGAAGCCCGCGCCCTTGTAGGAGAAGTCGACCTTGCCCTGGTACATGACCATGGAGCCCTGGCGGGCGAGGACGGGGGTGCCGCCCATGCTGAGGTCGACCCGCATGAGCTGCTGGTTCTGCGGGGTCCAGCGGGCGCCGGTCGCGGTCTCCTTGAAGGGGGCGAGCGCGGCGGCGAGCCCGGCGCCGGTCGCGGGCGCGCCCTGCGGGACGCCCTGGGGCGGCATGCCCGGCGGCATGCCGGGCTGCTGGCCGTACGGGGCGGGCTGGCCGTAGCCGGGCTGCTGGCCGTACGGCGCCTGGGGCGGCTGCCCGTAAGGGGCGCCGGGCGGCGGCGTCTGGCCGGGGATCTGCCCGTAGGGGGCCTGCGGCGGCTGCTGGCCGTACGGGCCGGCGGCGGGGGCCGGGGGCGGCACGGGCGCGGGGGCGAGCGGCGCGACCATCGTGGGCTGGGTGTGCACCGGCTGCGGGGCCGGCGGCGGCGTGGGCGGCTGAGCGCCGTAGCCGGGCTGCGGGGCGCCGAAGGCCGGGGCGGGCGCGGGAGCCGGCGCCGGGGCGGCGGGCGCGCCGAAGGCGGGCGGGGCCGCGGCCTGGGCGGGGGCGCCGAAGCCGGGGGCGGCCTGCTGGGGGGCGGCCGGCTGCTGGGCGGCGGGCTCCTCCTCCATGACCTCTCCGCCGAAGTTCCGCAGCAGCGCTTCCAGGCCGCCGTCGAAGCCCTGGCCGACGGCGGCGAAGCGCCACACGTCCTTCAGGTAGAAGTCGCCGAGCATGACCGCGCGCTCGGTGGAGAACTCCGCGCCGGTGAAGGCGTAGCGGGCGACCTCCTCGCCGCCGGCGACGATCCGGATCCAGCCGGGGCCGACCTGCGACATCTGGCCGTCGCCGTCGATGGTGGCGGTGAAGGCGAGCTTGTGGATCTGCGGGGGGATCCGGTCGAGGGTGACGCGGAAGGACTCGGTGTCCCCGGCCTGCGCCCCGAGCTGCTGGATGGACTCCTCGGGGGACTTCGGCTGGTTGAAGAAGACGAAGTACCGGTCGTCGGACAGCCGCTCCTCGGCGTCGAGACCGAAGCAGCTGATGTCGAAGGTGAGCCCGGGAGCGGAGATCTGCACGCCCACGTACAGATCGGTGCCCGCGGTCAGATCACTGATCTTGGCCTTGTGGCCGCGTTGGAATTCCCTGGCCATGCGTAACGACCGTCCCCCATCCCGATGGCGAATGACTCGCGCCAGGCTAACCGCTGGGGACGACATTGAGACAGGGGAGGTCCGATCCGGTACGGAATCGGGAAAAAGGGCCTCAGGGTGCGGGCTCGGTGTCCGGCGGCACCGGGAGGCGGTCCGCGGCGACCACTCCTTCGAGGTACCCGCGGGCCCGCTCGGTGCGGGGGTACGCCTCCAGGAGCCGCCAGAAGTCGGGGCCGTGGCCGGGGACGAGGAGGTGGGCCAGCTCGTGCAGGAGGACGTAGTCGACGACGTACTCGGGCATCGGCTGGAGGCGGTGGGAGAGCCGGATGCTGCCCTCGGCGGGGGTGCAGGAGCCCCAGCGGCCGTTCTGGTTGGTGACCCAGCGGACCGAGCCGGGCCGGGCCCTGCCGTCGAGGTAGCGCTCGGAGAGCCGGGCCGCCCGCTCGGCGAGCTCGGCGTCGCCGCGGGTGGCGCGGCGCTCCTTGTCCCGGTCCTTGGCGTCGAGCTTCTCCAGCATCACGCCGACCCAGCGGCGCTCCTCGGCCTCCGACATCCGGGCCGGGATGAGGACGATCGTGCGGTCCCCCTCGCGGTAGGCGGAGACGGAACGGGTGCGGCGGGCGCTCCTGCGGATCTCGACTGACACGCCCTCGACGGTACCCGGCGGGAGCGACGGAATCCCCCACGCGTGTCCGGCGCGCATGTCCGGCGCGCATGTCCGGTGTGACTTTCCGCCCATAGGACTTTCGGGCGGGCCTGTGGACAACTCTTCGCGGCGGCCCGCGGCGGTGGGCACTCTGATCACCGAGGGAACACGGCGGAGGACGGGGGCGGGGATGCATCCGATGGTGAAGCCGGCGCTGCGCCGGGCGTGGCGGAGTCTCACCTGTGTGCAGTACGGGGTGGCGCCCGCGCACGCGGTGGTGCTGGATCCGGTGGACGCGGCGACGGGCCGGCTGCTGGGGCTGATGGACGGGACGCGCGGGACGGCGCTGCTGCGGGCGGAGGCGGCGGCGCTCGGACTGCCGGAGGGGCGGCTCGACGCGCTGCTCGGGCGGCTCGCGGCGGTGGGGCTGCTCGTGGAGGCCGCCGCCGGGCGGCCGGGGCGGGCGGGGCCCGCGGCCGGGGCGGTGGACACGGCGCTCGATCCGCTGCGGGCGGATCTGGCCGCGCTGTCGGTGGTGTGCCCGCAGCCGGAGCGGGCACTGGGGACGCTCGCGGCCCGGCGGGAGAAGCGGGTGCGGGTGCGGGGTGCCGGGCGGGTGGGCTCGATGGTGGCGGCGCTGCTCGCGGCGGCCGGCGTGGGCGGGGTGGAGGTGGTGGACGGCGGCCGGGTCGAGCCGTGGGAGACGGCACCGGGCGGACTGCCCGCCGAGGCGGTCGGCGAGCGAAGGGTGGCGGCGGCGCGGCGCCTCGTGGGGCGCTGGTCGCGCGGGCCGGTGGCGGCGCGGCGGACCGGCCGGCGGGGCGCGCCGGGTGACGGGGACGGCCGTGCCGCGGTGTCACTCGTGGTGGTGACGGACCGGGACGGGCTCGGGGTGCGGGTGCCGGACCCGGTGCCGGCGGAGCCGTGGATGGCGGCCGGGGTGCCCCATCTGTACGCGGGGGTTCTGGAGGCGACCGGGGTGGTGGGGCCGCTGGTGCTGCCGGGCGGGACGGCGTGTGCCCGGTGCCTCCAGGAGGAGGCGACGGACCGGGACCCGGCGTGGCCCCGGCTGCTCGCGCAGTGGCGTTCGGGGGCGCCGCATCCGCTGCCGGCCTGTGACGTGGCGCTGGCGACGGCGGTGGCGGGGCTGGCCGCCGGGCACGCCCTCGCCTTCCTGGACGGGGAGTTGCCGGCGAGCACCGGGGCCCGTTGGGAGGCGGCCATGCCCTCGCTGGGCTGGCGGTCCGAGCGACTGGTGCCGCACCCGGCCTGTCCCTGCGGGGCCGCCCGGGGCAGGGTGGGGGTGGGCGCCTCGGGCGCCGGGGAGGCTGGGTCCACAATGGCGGGGCGCAGCCCTGCGCGGCACGGCAGTCTGGGAATTGGAGGGGCGCATGTCTGATCTTCCCCGGAAGGCGGTCACCCGGACCGCCAAGTTGGCCGCGTTGCCGCTGGGCTTCGCGGGCCGGGCGACATGGGGGCTCGGCAAGCGGATCGGGGGCAAGTCGGCGGAGTTCGTGGCCCGGGAGCTCCAGGAGCGGACCGCGGAGCAGCTGTTCAAGGTGCTCGGCGAACTCAAGGGCGGGGCCATGAAGTTCGGCCAGGCGCTGTCGGTCTTCGAGTCGGCGCTGCCGGAGGAGATCGCCGGCCCCTACCGGGCGGCGCTGACGAAGCTTCAGGAGGCGGCCCCGCCCATGCCGGTGAAGACCGTGCACGGGGTGTTGGCGGAGCGGCTCGGGGACGGATGGCGGGAGCTGTTCCTGGAGTTCGAGGACAAGCCGGCGGCGGCCGCGTCGATCGGGCAGGTGCACCGGGCGGTCTGGCACGACGGCCGCGAGGTCGCCGTGAAGGTGCAGTACCCGGGCGCCGGGGAGGCGCTGCTCTCGGACCTGGCGCAGCTGGGGCGGTTCGCCCGGCTGCTCGGGCCGCTGGTGCCGGGGATCGAGGTGAAGCCGCTCATCGCGGAGTTGCGCGAGCGGGTGTCGGAGGAGCTGGACTACGCCCTGGAGGCGCGGGCGCAGCGGGAGCACGCCGAGGTCTTCGCGGACGATCCGGACGTGGTGGTGCCCGAGGTGGTGCACCAGGCGGAGCAGGTCCTGGTGACCGAGTGGATGGACGGGATCCCGCTCGCGGAGGTGATCGCGGAGGGCGGTCAGGAGCAGCGGGACCGGGCGGGTCAGCTGCTCGCCCGGTTCCTCTTCTCGGGTCCGGCGCGGACCGGGCTGCTGCACGCCGATCCGCATCCGGGGAACTTCCGGCTGCTGCCGCCCGCCGGCGGCGACGGAGCGGACGGTCCGGCCGGGTGGCGGCTGGGGGTGCTGGACTTCGGCACGGTGGACCGGCTGCCGGGCGGGCTGCCGGAGACCATCGGGACCTGTCTGCGGATGACGCTGGCGGGCGAGGCCGAGACCGTGTACGCGCTGCTGCGGTCGGAGGGCTTCGTGAAGGAGTCGGTGGCGCTCGATCCGGAGGAGGTCCTGGAGTACCTGCTGCCGATCATCGAGCCGGCGGAGGCGGAGTCCTTCGTCTTCACCCGGAGCTGGATGCGGACGCAGGCGGCCCGGATCGCCGACCCCCGCTCCCCCGCGCACCAGCTGGGGCGGCAGCTGAACCTGCCGCCCTCGTACCTGCTGATCCACCGGGTGACGCTGTCGACGATCGGGGTGCTCTGCCAGCTGAACGCGACGGTGCGGCTGCGGGACGAGCTGACCGCCTGGCTGCCCGGCTTCGATCCGGCGCCCTGAGCCGGGCTCACCACCAGGAGGAGTCGAGGCGGCCCTCGATGGCCCGGATGTGGGCGCGGGCGCACTCCTCGCAGAAGTACTGACGGCGGCCGTTCTCGACGGAGCAGGTCCAGGTGATCGGGAGGGTGTCGGCGGTCCTGCCGCAGCGTGCGCAGGCCACGGGCTCCTCCGCGGCGCGGGGCTCGTTCATCCTCGTGACGATAGCCCGGCGGGGCGGCCGCCGTGGTGCAACGCACCGCGGGGGCCGGTCCGTTCGGACCGGCCCCCGCGGGGACGCGGGGCGCTCAGTTCATGACGGCCATGGCGAGGGCGCGGCGGGCGCGCAGCGAGACGCGCTCGGCGCGGCGCTGCATGCGCCGGGCGGCGATCAGGCGCACGGCCTGACGTTCCGCCTCGGCCTCACGCCGGCGCTCGCGCATATGGGCACGGGCCAGGGCTTCTGGGATGAGTTGCATGTCACGGGTCCTGTTCTGGTGCGACGCGGGGGCGCCGGCGGTGGAGAAGTCGGGGGTAGCGGAGCGGATGGGCTCGAAGGCGGACGTGGTCATCGGGGCCTGCTTCTGGGGATCGTGCGTGAGGGGGTGGTCGATCGTTCCGGTGCGCCTGGGGGCCTTGTGGGGTACTGCCTCCCAGGTCAGGGCGGTCATGCCGCGACCGGGTTCTTGCGCGGGCGGCCACGGGGCCGCTTGCGGGCGACGACCACGCCCTGGACGAAGAGCTCGCCGCCCCAGACACCCCAGGGCTCACGGCGCTCCTTGGCGCCGGCAAGGCAGGCCGCGACCAGCGGGCAGGTCTTGCAGAGGGACTTCGCGTACTCGACGTCGGCCGGGGACTCCGCGAAGAAGACCTCCGGGTCGTAGGCCCGGCAGGGGACCGGGACGCCGAGGTTCTCGATGGCGTCGTCGAGCGCGGTGAGCGATGTCAGGGGGGTCAAGGCGTGGTCCTCCGTGAGGCCGGACGGGGGGATCGTTTCGGAAGGCGGTACGGACGGGGCGTGCGCTTCGAGTTGCACGGGTGTCTTTCCTCGTCTGGTCGTTTCCGGCCGGTCGGCCGGGTCTTCGGCTGGTACCGGGTTGGTTGTCCCGAGGCCCCTTCGCTCCGTCGTCCCCGTTCGGGGACAAACAGAAGGGCCGCGGATCCCGGGTGGGGTTCCGCGGCCCTGAAGGCGCCGGCCTGATCGGGTCAGGCTGGATCACTCCAGGGTTCGAGCCCACGGAAGGCCCACATCGTGTGGTGCTGCGTCGTCGTCTGCTGCTTGCCGGCACCGGCTGCCGCGAAGCCATAGGCCGTGAAGCCGGCCTTGGTCTCTTCAGCCACCCGTGCCTTGGTCGGTCGCTCGTCGCGCTCGATGGCGGCCATGCCGCGACCGGACAGACCGGTGACGGGCAGACCGCTGCCAAGGAGCGCGAAGGCGGAGAGGCCGAGCGAGCAGGCGGAGACGACCGAGCGATCGGTCATTTTGGCGGTGCTGACGACGGTGTCGTTGATGACGGTGGTGCTCTTGATGTTGCTGATCACTGGAATCGCCTCCTCTCGGCGTCTCGGAGAGCTCGGGGGTGAGCCGGGCTCTCGATGTTCATTTGGACAAGTACAGCACGAGACAGGGCTTCATATGAAGCCGCTGTTGCGTGGTTACGAACCTATGGGGCTTGACGGGGCGGGCGCAAACTATTTTTCCCACGAGTTTCGATCAGTCTTCCGTCGGCTCCGTCACACCCTCTTCACCTGCGCAGATGGCGAGGACATCGGCTCCGAAGCGGTCCAGCTTGCGGGTGCCGACCCCGGCGATCATGGCGAGCTCGCCGCCGGAGGAGGGGACGCGCTCGGCGATCGCCATGAGCGTCTTGTCGGTGAAGACGCAATAGGCGGGCTGGCCGAGCTCGCGGGCCCGCTCGCCCCGCCAGGCGTGCAGCCGCTCGTACAGGCCCTCGTCCATGTCCGAGGGGCAGTCCTCGCAGCGGAGGAGCTTCATGGCGCCGGCCTCGGTGAGGGTGGTGCCGCAGACCCGGCAGCGGACCGGGCCGCGCGGGCGGCGGCGGGCGCCCGCCCCGGCCGGGCCGCCGGAGCCGCCCCGCTCGATGCCGCCGGCCGCGGCGTACCCGCCGGCCCGGCTGCCGGAGCCGGGGCGCAGCCCCTTGAGGAAGCGGCTCGGGACCCGGGAGGCGCGGCCGCCCGGGGAGCGGGAGAGCGCCCAGGACAGGGTCAGGTGCACGCGGGCCCGGGTGACGCCCACGTAGAGGAGCCGGCGCTCCTCCTCGATCTGCTCGTCCGTCTTGGCGTAGGTGATCGGCAGCATGCCGTCGGTCAGGCCGACGAGGAAGACGGCGTCCCACTCCAGGCCCTTGGCGGCGTGCAGCGAGGCGAGGGTGACGCCCTGGACGGTGGGGGCGTGCTGGGCGGCGGCCCGCTCGTCGAGCTCGGCGACGAGGTCGGAGAGGGTGGCGCCGGGGCGGGCGGCGGCGAAGTCGTCGGCGAGCCGGGCGAGCGCGGCGAGCGACTCCCAGCGGTCGCGGACGGCGCCGGAACCGGCCGGCGGTTCGCTGGACCAGCCTTGGCCGGAAAGCACCGCTCGCACCTGGGCCGGGAGGTCGTCGGCGCCGTCGAGGAGCGAGTCGTTCGCCCCGAAGCGGGCCGCGCCGCGCAGGGCCGCGCCCGCCTCCCGTACCTCCTGGCGCTCGAAGAAGCGCTCGGCGCCGCGCAGCTGGTAGGGGACGCCGGCGTCGGCGAGGGCCTGCTCGTAGACCTCCGACTGGGCGTTGATCCGGTAGAGGACGGCGATCTCGCCGGCGGGGACTCCGGCGGCGATCAGGTCGCGGACCCGGCGGGCGGTGCCCTCGGCCTCGGCGGGCTCGTCGCCGTACTCGGTGTAGACCGGCTCGGGGCCGGCCTCGCGCTGCGAGATCAGCTCCAGGCGGTGGTCGGCGGCCCGGCCGCTGGCCTGGTTGAGCAGGCCGTTGGCGAGGTGGACGACCTGGGGGGTGGAGCGGTAGTCGCGGACCAGCTTGACCACGGTCGCGCGCGGGTGGCGGAGGCGGAAGTCCAGCAGGTGGTCGGGGGTGGCGCCGGTGAAGGAGTAGATGGTCTGGCTGGCGTCGCCGACCACGCAGAGGCTGTCCCGCTCCCCCAGCCACAGCTCCAGGAGGCGCTGCTGGAGCGGGGAGACGTCCTGGTACTCGTCGACGACGAAGTGCTGGTACTGGCCGCGGATCTGCTCGGCGATGTCGTGGCGGTCCTGGAGGATGCCGACGGTGAGCAGCAGCACGTCCTCGAAGTCGATCACCGAGCGCTCGCCCTTGAGCTGCTCGTACATCGCGTAGAGCTGGCCGATCTCGGCCGGGTCCCGGGGGGCGTCGCGCCGGGCGCGGGCGACGGCCGCCGGGTAGTCGGCGGGCACGGTCTGGGTGACCTTGGCCCACTCGATCTCCGCGGTGACGTCCCGCAGCTCGCCGCGGTCGAGCCGGACCCGGCAGCGGGCCGCGGCCTCGGCGACGAGCTGGACCTTCCGCTCGACGAGCCGGGGCAGCGGGCCACCGATCGCTTTCGGCCAGAAGAACTGGAGCTGCCGGAGGGCCGCCGAGTGGAAGGTGCGGGCCTGCACGCCGCCCGCGCCGAGCTGGCGGAGCCGGCCGCGCATCTCGCCCGCGGCGCGGTTGGTGAAGGTGACGGCGAGCACGCTCGCGGGCGGCAGCACGCCGGCCCGCACCCCGTAGGCGATCCGGTGGGTGATCGCCCGCGTCTTGCCCGTGCCGGCGCCCGCGAGGACGCAGACCGGGCCGTGCAGGGCGAGCGCGACCTCGCGCTGCTCCGGGTCGAGCCCGTCGAGCACCGCGTCGGCGGTCTCCGGGACCCGCGGGAAGAGAGGGGAGTGCGTTGCTGCTGTCACTCCGCCATGCTGCCAGGTCGGGCGGGCCGGTGCGGTGCGTCGTCCACAGGCCCGAGGGCGCGGTCGTACCGTCGCATGATCACCCCGGCCGTGCGCGGGAAGCGGCGCAGCTCACCCGGCGTGCGGGAATGGCCGGCCCGGTGGCGTACGTTCTTCCTTCGGCACCGACCCCCGACCCCGACCCAGAGGAGCGCCTGGCCATGCAGGGCACCGTGAC
The DNA here is from genome assembly GCF_040633895.1 of Streptomyces sp. NPDC007863. Classification (NCBI taxonomy): domain Bacteria; kingdom Bacillati; phylum Actinomycetota; class Actinomycetes; order Kitasatosporales; family Streptomycetaceae; genus Streptomyces; species Streptomyces sp. NPDC007863. Next base: position 256,869 of record NZ_JBEYEI010000011.1, on the reverse strand, counting down.
GATGTACAGCACCGAGTGGTGCGGCTACTGCCGCCGGCTGAAGGGCCAGCTGGACCGCGAGGGCATCGCCTACACCGAGATCAACATCGAGCTGGACCCCGCGTCGGCCGCCTTCGTCGAGCAGGCCAACGGCGGGAACCAGACCGTCCCCACGGTGTTGGTAATTGCCCCCTCTGGTGCTGAGTCGGTCATGACGAACCCGAGCCTGGCCCAGGTCAAGCAGGCTCTCGCCGTCTGACCCTCCCGATCCCCCGTATATACGACAGGGCCCCCGCTTCGGCGGGGGCCCTGCTCATGCCCGGATCTCGTCCATGAGCATCCGCAGGGTCAGCGAGTGCTTCTCCGGTGGCAGGGCATCCATGGCGGCCTGTGCGTACGCCACACCTCCCGCGCGATCCCCGGACCGGGCGAGCATGAGGCCCCGGTGAAGCTCAAGGTGCGTGGCAAACCGGGGAAGCTCCGCCGGTAGCTCCACCCGCGCCGCGTCCTGTGCCTCGACCGCTCCCCGCTCGTCCCCGAGCCGAGCCAGCAACAGGGACCGGAACACGTTCACCCGCCACCACGGCACGGCGTAGTCAGAGGTTTGTTCGTGAGACCCGGCCGCGTCGAAGATCCGGCGCCCCTTCGCGTCCAGAGCCAGGGCCGTAGCCCTGTCACCCCGCAGTGCGGCAGCGTGAGCCTTGCCATAGATCGCGTTCAGTAGCCCAAGAGAAGGCTTGTCGCTCGCCGCCATGGCCTGATCGGCAAGGATGTCCGCCACTCCGAGCGAGGCCCCCTCGTAGCCGAGTGCGATAGCTGCCCGGCCACGCACCCACACCCGGGCAGCAAGGTTCCCCGACTCGTCTGCGGCCTCTACCGCCAGCCGGTACCAGTGCACAGCCTTCGAGCCGTCCGACCCCGGGAACGTCTTCGCGTACAAGGTCATCAGCCGCGACGCGACCGACCACAGCCGAGGGTCGTCCAGCTGTTGCTGCACCACGACAAGCTCACCCGACACGCGACGCTGAATGTCGGCAGCACCCATGGACATGTAGTCGGTTCCGTACGTGGCTAGCTTCGCCTCCCACGCGTCCGCAGACGGCCCGCCATGGAGCCGTGCCGAGAACCCTGCCGACAACAGGTCAGAGGCCACCACAGGGGCTATCGCGGCCCCTGCCGCGTCCGTCAGGAACGTACGTCGCTTCACGTCACCCTCAAGAACCGCTAGCGGCACGTCCAGGACGGCCGAAAGCTTCGCTAGGTAGTAGTCGGACGGGACGTTCTTCGAACGCTCCCACCGGCTCACGTACTCCCGGTCAAGGTTCGTCCCGAAAGCGTCGTTGAGCTCAGACGCAAGGCGCCCTTGAGACCAGCCGCGCGCCTTCCGAAGCTCCCTGATCAGGTCCCCGATCCGCATGCGCCCATCATGCCCCTGAGCGGATCTCCGTGCGGCCAATCGGCCACGCTCGAACACCACTTGCCCCTACAGATGCCCCTACCTGTAGCCAGGGGCTTGGAGCACTCTCAAGGCACCGCGCAGGCCGGAGGGTGAAGACGATGGCAACAACGACATGGGAGTACGGCACGTACGCGCCGAAGGGCTCGACGTGCAACCGATGCAAGCGGGAAGTCGGGCCGCTGGAACGCGTCCGGCGCGGCTACGAGGCTGGCAGGGACCCCGGTGTCTTGGCGAACGTCGTCTACACGCACACGGGCAACCAGTGCACCCCCGACGAGCCGGCCGGACAGAAGGCGGCCAAGAAGTGAGCCGGACTGTTCTTCGGTTCGTGAACCACACCATCCGGCATGAGCCGGACGGCGGCATGACCTACGAACTGTTCTGCACCCATCCCGACTGCCACGAAGAGTCGGGGCCGCAGGAACTCCAGAACACCGCGCAGGACTGGGCCCTACGCCACACAGGCCGCAACCCCGACCACGACCTCTTCCGGCGGGTCTGCACCGACCACGCCAGGGTTACCAGAGCCGAGTAGAACCCGGCCCCTCTGATCTCCCGCCCTCCCGTGTCCGCCACCGACCGGCGCGGCAGGGCGGGGTCTCTGCAAGTCCACTCACACAGTCCCCTACTGGCAGCGTGCGCGCTGCCCGAACGGAGGCACCACCGTGAGCACGACCACCAGGCCGACCACGGCCGAACCGATCACCCCGGAGCTGTCCGCCCGCCTCATCGCGGACGTGCGCAAGACCTGGCCCGAACTGACCGACGAGCTCGGCGCGCGCGGCGTGCAGCAGATGGCGGCCTACCTCGGCACCGTCGCGCACTCCACGGAGCCGCTGACCCCGTCGCTCCGTGTGGACCTGTTCTGGCACGCGTTCATCCTGCGGACGGCCCCCTACACGGTCTTCTGCAAGTCCATCGGCGTGGACTACATCCACCACGTCCCGGAGGACAACGAGAGCGGCACCGACCCGGAGAAGGGTCGGGCGGCACTCACACGGACGACGGACGCCATCCGGGCGGCCGGGTACGACGTCGACGCCGAGTTCTGGCCCGGCGAGGACGCGGCCGACTGCACGGAGACGCCGTTCGTGGAGGCGTCCGACTGCACGCAGTGCCACGCGGGATGCCACAACAGCCCTAAGAAGTAAGCCCGTTGGGCGGAGAATGACCGTCCCGGCAACGCACAGCCCCCAAGGTCGTCATGGCCTTGGGGGCACCGCCACATTCCAGGGAGAGACGTGCACGACGTAGAGGCGTGGAACCAGTGGGCCACGGACAGGCCCGGCCGGGCCAAGACCAACGCGGCCGGTGAGACCACGTGGTTCAACTGGACGATCTATCCCGACCACGGGCCCGGCGTGGAAGCCCTCGGAGACATCGGCCCTGGCAAGCATGTCCTTGAGCTCGGGTGTGGGCCGGGCGGCAACCTTGCCCATGTCGCCACCCTCGGCGCCGACGCCTCCGGTATCGACCTGTCTCCCTTGCAGGTGCAGTCAGCCGAAGACAGGTACCCGAATCTGGCTGTGCACGTGTCGGACGCGCTGAGCTTCCTCGCGGCGTCACCGGTGCCGTATGACCTGATCTACAGCGTCTATGGTGCGTCCTGGTTCACTGACCCTGACGCCCTTCTCCCCCTGGTGCTCGAAGCTCTCGCCCCCGGCGGCCGGTACGCGTTTTCCCAGAACCCTCCCGCGCTCCCTGGTTGCGTCGGCCCTCAGGCGACACAGATGAAGCCGCCTGTGCCCGGTGAGCCGCTGTACGTCAAGCGCTGGGACTACGAGCCGGACGAGTGGGAGGCACGGTTGAAGGAAGCCGGGTTCGTAAACGTACGGGCCCAGATCATCGCCCCGCCGCCGGGGCGCCGCACCGGCACGCTCTTGGTGGCTGGGGACAAGCCACGGCCGTAAGGTCCGGCGGCGGCGCAGAGGCGTCCCGGAATCTACGAGGGTGCAGCAACAAACGAACGCCCCTGCCATTCTCGGCAGGGGCGTTCTTTGGTTTGTTCGGTCGGTTCAGAGCAGGGCGCGGAACGGGTTGCCGGTTACGGCGGGAACGGGAGTAGGTGACTGCCTCACAGGGGCCGGAGTGGGGGCCGGGCGGTAGGCGTCGAGTCGGACGACCGTGGCGCGGTTCTCCTCACGCTCCGCGCTGGCCGGCTGCGGCTCAGGGTGACGGGAACCGTCACCGCGGAGTGTGAAAGCGGTGTTCGGGCGACCGGCCTTCCCACGCTCGTTCCACGGTGACGATGATTCCGGGCAGCGCCTTGACCTCTTCAGCCGTGGCCCCGACGTACGGGAGCGCCTGGGACGACGTGCTCGACCTCCGCCCATCGCTCAAGACCGTCCCGACCGTCCAGGTGGTACCCACATTCGGCGCCGCCGAGGTCGTCATGACGAACCGTTCTTAGCGTTGTTGGCCGGTGTTGGCCGAACTGTCGCTAACCGGGCCGGTGAGGGGCCAGTGACCTCGCGAACGGTCTTCGAGGTCGGGAACAACGCGGGCTGGTCACTTCGGCGCGGTCGAGTCTTGCCGCCCGGTAGGGGCGTGCTCGCTGTCCTGGGTGGGCTCGCGGTCCCACACGCCCTCGGGGTGGGTGCGGCCTGGCCGGTAGCTCTCCGCGTCACGATCCTCCGGTCGTGGGCGGTCACACCTGGCCGACGCCGCACCCGGTGCCCGAGGGCGCGTCGTGCGATGGCCACCGAAGCACCGTGGTGCCGGGTGACCGTGGTCTGCTGGTTCTTCTGGTTCTGCTGCTGGAGCGGGGTCTTCCAGTACCGCTCGCCCCAGACGCTGGTGTACGCCGGATCGACCGCAAGCACGACGAGGCCGGCGTGGAACGCCATCGAGCGCAGGCGTTCGCGGAACTTCGCGGTGGGGATACCCGCCACGGTGCGGCGGAACGTCTTGCCGCGCCTACCGCGTCCCATGGTCTCGCGGCCGATGGCGCGGGCGTCACCGAAACCCAGGTTCTCGATTGCGATCCCCGCGCAGCCGTGCTCACGGGCGGTGCGCAGGAGTCGGGAGATCGCCGCGCGCAGGCGGCCGTCCCGCTGGGACGCGGGGCCGGTCAGGTCAAGGGGAATGGTGAGGGGTGCGCCGATGGGGTTGCCCTGCGGGTCGAGGACGTAGGCGGCCAGGTGGTCGGCGTTCAGGTCCACGCCAAGGAGACGTCCGCCGAGGGCGCGGAGCTCCTCGGGGGTGGGCAGCAAGGCGGTCTCGTTGGCCCAGGACGCGTCGAGGTACCAGCGGTCGCGCGCCGGATCGTGGACGACGTCGTACCGTACGGCCCGGTTCGCGGTGACCCGGTCCAGCCACTCCTCCCGCCGGTGCGGGAAGCCGACCGTGCACGTGAGCCGATACCTGCCACGGGGTGCGTTCGCCAGGTGTCGCAGCGGCTCGGGCAGCACGATCGTCACACCGCCGTCACTCGGGTCCACGCTGATGGTGTAGTTGCCGTACGGGACGCCAGACTCTCCGTCGGCGGTGAGGAACAGCCGGGCAGCGTCCCAGCGCTGCCGCCACTGCGCCTCGGTGAGCCCGGCATCGGCAAGGCTGTGCCGCACCCTGGCCAGCCGCCGACCGCCCACGACAATGCCCGGCCGACCGGACTCGATACGGGCATCGACCCGCGCGAGACGGGTCCGGAGCATGGCGAGGCGGCGCTGCTTCGCCCACCGTTCGCCTTGGTCCGCATAGCCCCGGGCCTTGCCCTTCCGCTCCCCGCACGGCACCGCGATCCGTATCTCGATGGCACGCGATGCCCGGCCGAGCGACGCCCGCTCGTCGTACAGGCAGCGCAGGGAGAGTTGGTACTGGTCCTCGCTGGCGCGGGTCATCGCCCCGGCCCACCGCGACGACGAGCCGGCGGTGAGCTTCTTTTTCCGCTCCGCCCGCCGGTTCTCCCCGGCCTTCACCCGACCGACCCCGACCCGCAACGCGAGATCCGTCCGCTGGAGGCGGCCCAGATGATCACCGATCAGCCGGAGCACCTCCGCCTCCCCCGAGGTGACCCGCAGCCGGTCCCGGATGCGCGCCCCACCGGGCGCGGCAACCGTGAACGGGGCCGCGATGGCCCGCAACCCACGCCTCCTGCCACGTTTACGCGCCACCGGTCACCCCACCTCCTGAACGCATCGAACTCGGCTCCCACCACCGATCATGCGTGCCACACGACGCGAGATCCCGGAAACCACCCCCGCTCACCCGATCGAGGGACACTGGCCGACCTCGACCAACAAGCGACAGTCGCCGACCCCAGCCTGGCCCAGGTCAAGCAGGCGCTCGGCGCCTGACCGCGCCTCCTCCGCACGGGCGAAGGGCCCCCGGCCACACCGGCCGGGGGCCCTTTGTCAGTGGCGGGCGCTAGCGTCCCCGGCATGGACAGCAACGACCCGCAGGACGTGGGGGCGGAGTTCTGGGCGCAGGTCCAGGGCTTCACGATCGCCGAGGGACCGGCGGCGCCGGACACCCCGCTCGGCCGGCTCCAGGCGTTCGCCGCCGCGCACGGAAGCGACCGGCTGACCGAGGAGCACGTGAGAGCGGCGATCGAGGGCCGGCCCCTGCTGCCCGGGAGCGCGGACGGCGCCGGGGACGGCTCGGCCCCGTCGCCCGCGGCGGGCTGACGGGGCCGGGCGGAGCCGGAGCGGCTCAGACGACGTCGCCGGGCTTCGGCAGGGGCTTGCCGTACCAGAGCTCGATGAGGCGGGAGGCGATCGAGATGCCGTACGGCGGGAGGATCTCGCCCGAGGCGAAGCCGGCCTCCAGGTCCTCGCGGGAGAACCAGCGGGCCTCGTCGATCTCCTCGCCGTCGACCTCGATCTCCGGGGAGGTGGCCCGGGCGAAGAAGCCGAGCATCAGGCTGGACGGGAAGGGCCACGGCTGGCTGGCCACGTAGGAGACCTCGCCGACGGTGACGCCGGCCTCCTCGAAGACCTCCCGGACCACCGCCGCCTCGATCGCCTCACCGGGCTCGACGAAGCCGGCGAGCGTGGAGAAGCGGCCCTCCGGCCAGTGCACCTGGCGGCCGAGGAGCGCCCGGTCCTGGTCGTCGGTGACCAGCATGATCACGGCCGGGTCGGTCCGCGGGTAGTGCTCGGCGCCGCAGGTCTGGCAGCGGCGGATGTGCCCCGCGGCCGCGATCACCGTGCGGTCGCCGCAGCGGGAGCAGAAGCGGTGCAGGCGCTGCCAGTTCTCCAGGGCCACCGCGTGGGTCATCAGGCCCGCGTCGCGCGGCGAGAGCAGCAGACCGGCCTCGCGCAGGCCGGCCGGGCGCGCCGACTGGTCCATGCGGCCGGGCAGCGAGTCCTTCTGGAGCGCGAAGTAGGAGACCCCGTCGGCGTCGGTGCCGAGGAAGTAGCGGTGCGTCTCGGTCATCGGCGCCTCGAACGCCGGGGTCATGACCAGCTCGGTGGTGCCGTCGGGCCGGTCGTCGATCAGCACCTGGCCGCCGGAGACCACGAAGACCCGGGTGGTCGGGTGGCTCCAGGCGGCCGCCAGCCACGCCTCGTCGAGACGGTGGTGGGCGGCGCGGTCGATCCCGCTCGGGGCGGTGAGCGAGATCGGGTGGTCCGCGAACGCGTTGCTCAGGGTGTCCACAGGTGTTTCCTACTCCCCCGGATCGGTGTCGGTCATTACGGCTCCGGCCCCGCGCCTCAGCGCCCGCCGGCGCGCAGGGCGGCCGGGAGGTCGCCCCACAGGTACGCGGTCGTCTCGACGCCCTTCATGAGGAGGTCGAGCTCGATCTTCTCGTTCGGCGCGTGCCAGCCGTCGGACGGGACCGAGATGCCCAGGAAGAGCACGGGCGCGTCCAGGACGTCCTGGAGGTCGGCGGCCGGTCCCGAGCCGCCCTCGCGCGTGTAGCGGACGGTGGCCCCGTCGAAGGCCCGGCTCATCGCCCCGGCCACCGCCGTCAGGGCCGGGTGGCCGAGCGGGGTGAGGCAGGGGCGGGTCGGGGCGCCGAAGACGACGTCGTACCGGATCCCGGCCGGCACGAGTCCGGCCAGCCACTCCCGTACCAGCGTCTCGATCCGGTCCGGGTCCTGTCCGGCGACCAGCCGGAAGGACAGCTTGAGGTGGGCGGAGGCGGGCACGATCGTCTTGCCGCCGGGGCCCTGGTAGCCGCCGCCGATGCCGTTGACCTCGGCCGTCGGGCGGGCCCAGACGCGCTCCAGGGTCGAGTGGCCGGCCTCGCCGAGGGTGGCGTGGGACTTGGCGGTGCGCAGCCAGGCCGCCTCGTCGAAGGGCAGCTCGGCGACGAGCCGCCGCTCGGCCTCGGTGAGCTCGGCCACCCCGTCGTAGAAGCCGGGGATCGCGACCCGCTCGCCGTCGTCGTGGAGGGCGGCGACGATCCGGCCCGCGACGGTCGCCGGGTTGGGCACGGCGCCGCCGAAGGAACCGGAGTGGATGTCCTGGTCGGGGCCGTACAGGTCGATCTCGCAGTCGGCGACCCCGCGCATGCCGGTGCAGACGGTGGGGGTGGTCTCGGACCACATGCCGGTGTCGGAGACGATCACCGCATCGGCGGCGAGCCGGTCGGCGCGCTGCTCGACGAGCGCGCGGAAGTGCGGCGAGCCGGACTCCTCCTCGCCCTCCACGAGCAGCTTCAGACGGACGGCAGGCGTCGTGCGGCCGGTGGCGGCGAGGTGGGCGCGGACGCCGAGCGTGTGGAAGAAGACCTGGCCCTTGTCGTCGGCCGCCCCGCGCGCGTACATCCGTCCGTCGACGACGGTCGGCTCGAAGGGGTCGGTGTGCCAGCCGTCCTCGCGGGCCGCCGGCTGCACGTCGTGGTGGCCGTAGACCAGGACCGTGGGCGCGTCCGGGTCGTCGGACGGCCACTCGGCGAACACCGCCGGAGCCCCGTCCGTCTCCCACACCTCGACCGTGGGGAACCCCGTGTCCTTGAGGGCGCCGGCGAGCCAGTCGGCGCTGCGCCGCACGTCCCCGGCGCGCTCCGGCTGCGCCGACACGGACGGGATCCGCAGCCACTCGGCGAGGTCGCCGAGGAAGGCGGCGCGGTGCTGCGCGATGTACGCGCGTACGGGGTGGACGGCGCTGTCCGGGGTCTCGCTCATGGTCACGAGCCTATCCGGCGCCGGAGGGTGCCCCGCCCAGCAGGATCGCCTCCAGCTCGGCCCGCCCGGGCAGCCGGGCCGGCCGGGCCACCTCGCCGGTCCGTACGTAGACGAAGGCGGCGGCCACCTCCTCCGGGTCCAGGCCGTGCTGCTCGGCCCAGGCGAGCCGGTACAGCGCCAGTTGGAGGGGGTCGGCGGTGCGGTGCCGGCTGGTCTTCCAGTCGACGATCTCGTACGCCCCCGAGTCCGGGTCCCGGTAGACGGCGTCGATCCGGCCCCGGACCACCCGGCCCGCCAGGGTGAGGTGGACGGGGACCTCCACGCGGTACGGGGTGCGGTGGGCGTACGGGGTGCGCGCGAAGGCCTCCTTGAGGCTCTCCAGGTCCCGCTCGTCGACGATCTCCGGCTCGCCCGCGAAGTCCTCGCCGCCGGGGAGCTCGTCCGGGGCGAGGAACGGCAGCGGCAGCTCCTCGAAGCGGGACTCCACCCACGCGTGGAAGCGGGTGCCCCGGCGGGCCGCGGGCTGCGGGCGCTGGGGCATGGGCCTGGCCAGCTCCTGCGCGAAGGCGTCCGGGTCCTCGGCCAGGCGTATCACCTGGGAGGCGGAGAGGTAGGCGGGGAGGAGGACGTCCCGGGTGGTGGCGCGGGTGCGGTGCAGCTCCGCGGTGAGGGCGGTGAGGTCCTTGTCCCAGGAGGTGATGGTGCGGGCCTCCTCCGGGGTGAGCCCGTGCTCCCGGGGGTGCGGGATCGCGTCGGCCGGGACGGCGCCGCGCGCGGGCCCGCCGTGCGGGGCCGGGGTGCCCGGGGGCTCGTCGTACGGAGCCTCCTCCGGCTCGTACGGCGGCTCGTCGAACGGGGCGTCGCCGGGCTCGTACGGGGGCTCGTCGTACCGGGCGTCCCCGGGCTCGTACGGGGGCTCCTCCGCGAGGTCGCCGGGGAGCCAGAGGCCCTCGGCGGGCCGGTCCGGGAGGGCGGGGGCGGGGCTCGGCCGGGTGACGCGGCCGTCCCGCGGGGGGAGGGCCCGCAGGGCGGCCCTGACGTGCTCCGCCGCCCGCCTGCGGCGGGCCAGGGCCTCCTCGTCGAGCGGGAGCGGCCACGGGAGGTCGCCGGTGGCCTCCGCCAGGAGGGGGTTGCCCTCGTCCTTCTCCGGGGCTTGTGCCCACGCCTCGATGTCGCCGTGGCCCCGCTCGCAGTGGTCGTACAGGGACTGCATGAAGGCCGAGGGGCCCCGGGGCTTCTTCTGGGAGGGGCCCCACCAGTGGGCGGAGGCGAGGAGGAGGGTACGGGGGCGGGTGAAGGTGACGTAGCCGAGGCGGAGTTCCTCGGTGTGCTGGTGGTCCGTCATCGCCGCCTTGAAGGACTTCATGGCGGCGGCGTCCCAGGCGTCGAGGTCCGGGAGGGTCGCCGCGTCGCCGCGCAGGGCGTGCGGGAGGACCTGGGGCTGGGAGGTCCACGACTCACGCGCGCGTGCGGACGGGAACTGGCCGGCGACCAGGCCGGGGACGGCGACGACGTCCCACTCCAGGCCCTTGGACTTGTGGGCGGTGAGGACCTTCACGGTGTTCTCGCCGCCCGGCAGGGCGTTGTCGAGGCCCTTCTCGAACTGGACGGCGGTGCGCAGGAAGCCGAGGAAGGCGAGGAGGCTGGCCTCGCCGTCGAGGGAGGCGAAGCCGGCGGCCACGTCCAGGAAGTTGCCTAGGGTCTCGCGGCGGCGGGCGGCGAGCGCGTGCGGGGAGGCGGAGAGCTCCACTTCGAGGCCGGTGACGGTCAGGACCCGGTGGAGGACGTCCATCAGGGGGTCGGCGAGGGAGGCGCGGAGCGAGCGCAGCTCGGCGGCGAGGTGCGCGAAGCGGACCCGGGCCTCGGCGGAGAACGGCAGGCCGTCGTCGGGGTGGCCGCCGGAGTCGAGGAAGGTGTCGAGGGCGTCGGCGAGCGAGGTCACCTCGGCGGGGTCGACGCCCTCGACGGCGGCGGCGAGCCGCTGCGCCGGGTCGGGGTCGGCGCCGCCGTGGCGGACGAGGAGGCGGGCGCGGCGGCCGAGGAGGGCGAGGTCGCGGGGGCCGATGCGCCAGCGGGGACCGGTGAGGAGGCGGACCAGGGAGGCGTTCGCCCCGGGGTCCTGGAGGACCTCGCAGACGGCGACGAGGTCGGCGACCTCGGGGAGGTGGAGGAGGCCGGAGAGGCCGACGACCTCGACGGGGACGCCACGGGCGACGAGCGCCGCCTGGATCGCGGGGAAGTCGCCGGCGGTGCGGCACAGGACGGCCATGGAGCCGGGCTCGCGGCCGGTGCGGACGAGGTGGGCGAGGGAGTCGGCGAGCCAGTCGAGCTCCTCCGCGTGGGTGGGCAGGAGGGCGACGCGGACGGTGCCGTCGGCCTCGGCGCCGGGCGCGGGGCGCAGCGCCTCCACGCCCGCGTGCAGGGCGCGCAGCGGGGTGGCGAGGCCGTTGGCGAGGTCGAGGAGGCGGCCGCCGCTGCGCCGGTTCTCGGAGAGCGACTGGCGGCTCGCGGGGGTGCCGTCGGCGTGCGGGAAGTGGGCCGGGAAGTCGTCGAGGTTGGCGACGGAGGCGCCGCGCCAGCCGTAGATGGCCTGGCAGGGGTCGCCGACGGCGGTGACGGGGTGGCCGGTGCCCTGGCCGAAGAGGCCGGAGAGGAGGAGCCGCTGGGCGACGGAGGTGTCCTGGTACTCGTCGAGGAGGACGACCCGGTATTCGTCGCGGAGGATCGCGCCGACCTCGGGGCGGGTGGTGGCGAGGCGCGCGGAGAGGGCGATCTGGTCGCCGAAGTCGAGGAGGTCGCGGGAGCGCTTGGCGGCCCGGTAGCGGGTGACGAGTCCGGTGAGCTCGCGGCGGGCGGTGGCCGTCTCGGGGAGCTTGCGCAGGTCGTCGTTGGTGAGCCGGGCCTCGGCGAGGGCGGTGAGGAGCTCGGCGTCGTACGCGAGGAGCTCGGCGGGCTCGACGAGGTGCTCGGCCAGTTCGGCGTCGAGCGCGAGGAGGTTCTCGACGAGGGTCGGGAAGGACTTGGTGAGCGCGGGGTACGGCCCGGGGGCCTCGCGGAGCACGCGCGCGGCGAGCTGGTAGCGGGTGGCGTCGGCGAGGAGCCGGGAGGTCGGTTCGAGGCCGATGCGCAGGCCGTGGTCGGTGAGGAGCTGCCCGGCGAAGGCGTGGTACGTGGAGATGCGGGGCTCGCCGGGAGGGTTCTCCGGGTCGACCGGGTCGGGGTCGGTGACGCCGGCGCGGACGAGGGCGGTGCGGACGCGCTCGGCGAGTTCGCCCGCGGCCTTGTTGGTGAAGGTGAGGCCGAGGACCTGCTCGGGGGCGACCTGTCCGGTGCCGACCAGCCACACGACCCGGGCCGCCATCACCGTGGTCTTGCCGGAGCCGGCTCCGGCCACGATGACCTGCGGGGCGGGCGGCGCGGTGATGCAGGCCGTCTGCTCCGGCGTGAAGGGGATGCCGAGGAGCTCCTTGAGCTGCTCGGGGTCGGTGATGCGTGCGGTCACCTTGAAGAGGCTAACCGGACGGTCGGACATTCCCGTCCGGTACGGGCCTGACCTGCGGGTTTCAGGCGGAGGTGCCGGTGTCGAGCCGGGAGAGGTCGACGATCTCGTCGGCGGGCGGGGCGGTGACCTCCACCGGGCGGTCGAACTCGGAGAGGGTCATCGAGCCGGGTTCGTCGCCGCCGGTACTGACGACCTGGCGGATGTACGGCTTGCCCTCCTGGGCGACGGAGGCGGTGGTGGTCTCGCCGGACTCCTTCTCCACGAGGGTCGCGACGGGGTCGCCGTCGATCTCGCGGTCGGGGCCGCGGGTGAGGCCGGCGCTGCCGTCCTGGTCCTCGCCGAGGTCGTCGAGGAGCAGGTCGAGGTCGCACACCTCGGCGAGGTCGGCGCTGCCGGCCTCGCCGGGGCCGATCTTGAGCCAGCGGCCCTCGACGAGTTCGATGACCGGGTCGATCTGGTTCTCGGGGACGCCCTCGGCGGTCATGGAGATCCGCCAGAAGGCCGCGTCGCCCTTCATGTAGGTGACGCCGTCGAGCCGGCGGAGTTCCGCCTCGCCCTCGTCGACTCCGATGCGGCCCTGGCAGGAGCCCTGGTCGTCGACGGAGAGGTCGACGTCGAGGTCCTGTCCTTCGGACACGACCTGTCCGGTCATGCGCAGGGAGTGGGCGGAGCGGGTGGCGTCGACGGCCCGGTCGGCGATCTCGGCGGGGGTGAGCCCGTCGAAGGGATCGGGGGTCGGGGCCGCGACGGCCGGGGCGGGGCCCTGCGGCGTCGTCGCCGCCCAGGCCGCCGCCGGGGCGGGGACCGCGACGGCGGCGACGACGGCGACGGCCGCGGCGCGGAGCTTCCGGTGGCTGGACTGGGACCTCATACGAGCCTCCTCGTCCCCCCGGAGTTCCCCCGGAGTTCCCCCGGAGTCCCCGGACCCTGTCACCAGGGTCGCCCCACGCGCGCGTGGCCGCTACTCGGTGCCGGGGGTCAGCTGCCGGCGCCGGCCTTCATCAGCGCCTCCATGTCCATGACCTGGTCGGCCGGCGGGGCGGTGACGGTCAGCGGCTTGTCGAAGTCGCTGAGGGTGACCGTGCCGGGCTCGTCGCCGCCGGCGGTGACGGAGCGGAGGATGTACGGCTTGGCGGAGTCCTTGGCCACGAACAGCGTGGTGGTCTCGCCCTTCTTGTCGGCCTTGCTCTTGAGGACGACGGCGGCGGTGCCGTCGACGTCGGCGTCGGCCTCGCGGGTGAGACCGGTGGTCTCGGTGTCCTTGTCCATGTCGGCGAAGAGCGCCTTCAGGTCGCAGAACTCGCCCATGTCGTTGGAGTCCGCGTCGTCGGCGGGGAGCTTCATCCAGCGGCCGTTGAGCAGCGTGGCGATGGCGCCGGCCTCCTCGGCCGAGGAGCCGTCCTCGCCCGCGGTGCCCTTGTAGAAGGCGTCGTCGCCCTTCATGTAGGTGAAGCCGCCGGTGCGCATGACCTCGGCCTTGCCGCCCTCGGCCATGGACATGGAGCCCTGGCAGGTGCCCTTGTCGTCGACGGAGAAGTCGACCTTCATGTCCTTGCCGTCGTCCTTGCCCTCGCCCTTCATGTGGACGGAGGTGGCGCCCTTGGTCGTCTCGACGGCCTTCTTGGCGATGTCGTCGGCGGAGAGGCCCGCGAAGGGGTCGGCGGCCTTGTCGTCGCCCTTGCCGCAGCCGGTGACACCGACGACGACGGTCAGACAGATCGCCGCGGTGGCCCAGAGCTTCCGGTTGGCCCTCATGCGCGTACTCCTCAGCGTGCTTGGTGGTGCTTTCGGCGTGTTCGAAAGCGAAGATTCACAGCTTTTCTTGACGGCGACCTTATGGGGTGCCGCCCACAAAGTGACAAGCCGGGGTCACGAAAGGATGCACGGATGGAAACGTGACTCCCGTCACTCTCACTCAGTCGACGACCTGGCGGCCCTCCGGTCGGGCGCTGCACGCGGCGCGGAAGGAGCAGTTCGCGCAGTGCTGTCCGGCGGTCGGGGTGAAGCGCTCGTCGAGGACCCTGCCGGCGGCGGTGGCGAGCAGCTCGCCGACCCACTCGCCGTCCGGCGGCCGCTGGGCCTGCACCTTGGGCAGGGCGTCGCCGCCCTCCTTCTTGGGGGCGGCCTGGCGCAGCTGGACGAGTTCGGCGCCGCCGGGCTCGGGGCGGCGGCCGTCGAGGACCTCGTCGAGGGCGCCCTCGCGGACGGCGAGCTGGTAGACGGCGAGCTGCGGGTGGTGGGCGACCTCGTCCCGGGTGGGCGCGGACTTGCCGGTCTTGAAGTCGACGACGTACGCCCGGCCCTCCGCGTCCGTCTCGACGCGGTCCATGGAGCCGCGGATGCGGACCTGGTACTCCCCCGCGTCCAGGGTGACGTCGAAGCCGTGTTCGGAGGCGACGGGGGTACGGGCGCCGCGGTCCATCACGTGCCAGCGCAGGAAGCGTTCGAGCGCCACGCGCGCGTGCTCCTTCTCCTGCGCGGACTTCCACGGGGCGTCGAAGGCGAGGGCGTCCCACACGGTGTCGAGGCGGGTCATGAGGACGTCCAGGTCGGCGGGGGTGCGGCCGGAGGCGACCTCGTCGGCGAGGACGTGGACGACGTTGCCGAAGCCCTGCGCGGCGGAGGCGGGTTCGGCGGCCTTCACCTCGCGGCCCAGGAACCACTGGAGGGAGCAGGTGGCGGCGAGGTTCTCCAGGGCGCTCGGGGAGAGCGCGACGGGCCGGTCACGGTCGCGCAGCGGCACCTCGCCGCGGGTCGGCTCGTGCAGCCCCCACCAGCGGTCCGGGTGGGCGGCCGGGACCATCGGCTGCCCGTCCTCGTCGGCGAGGGCGGCGAGGGAGGCGAGGCGGCGGGCGGCGGCGTCGCGGAGCGCGGGCGAGGCGTCCGGGTCGACGGTGGTGGCGCGCAGCTCGGCGACGAGCGCGGAGACGGCGAGCGGGCGGCGGGGCCGGCCCGGCACCTCCTTCGGCTCGGCGCCCAGCTCGGCGAGGAAGCGGGAGGGCTGGTCGCCGTCCTCGGCGGGGGCCTTCACGGCGGTGACGACGAGCCGTTCGCGGGCGCGGGTGGCGGCGACGTAGAAGAGGCGGCGCTCCTCGGCGAGGAGGGCGCCGGCGGTGAGGGGTTCGGCGAGGCCGTCGCGGCCGATGCGGTCGGCTTCGAGGAGGGAGCCGCGGCGGCGCAGGTCGGGCCAGAGGCCCTCCTGGACGCCGGCGACGACGACGAGGCCCCACTCCAGGCCCTTGGAGCGGTGGGCGGTCATCAGCCGGACCGCGTCCGGGCGGGTGTGGCGGCGGGTCAGGGTGTCGGCGGCGATGTCCTGGGCGTCGAGCTCCTCCAGGAAGTTGAGGACACCGCGGCCGCCGAGCCGTTCCTCGGCGCGGGCGGCGGTCTCGAAGAGGGCGCAGACGGCGTCGAGGTCGCGGTCGGCGTTGCGGCCGGCCGGGCCGCCGCGGAGGGCGGCGCGCTCCAGGCGGCCGGGCCAGGGCGTGCCGTTCCAGAGGAGCCAGAGGACCTCCTCGGCGGTGCCGCCGGTGGCGAGGAGGGCACGGGCCTCCTGGAGGAGGCGGCCGAGGCGCTGGGCGCCGCGGGCGTAGGCGGGGTCGTGGGCGGCGAGGCGTTCGGGTTCGGCGAGGGCGCGGGTGAGGAGGACGTCGGAGGGGGGCGGGAGCTTGTCGCCCGCGGCGCGGTGCTCCTCTCGGAGGGCGCGGCCCAGTCGCCTGAGGTCGGCCGGGTCCACGCCGCCGAGGGGCGAGGCCAGGAGTTCGAGAGCCGTCTCCACGGGGAGCCAGGTCCCGGACCCGGGGGCCTGTGCGGGACGGGGCTCGGGGGCCGGTACGGGACCGGGCTCGGGGGCCGGTACGGGACCGGACCCGGGCTCGGACCCGGGCTCGGGGGCCGGTGCGGGACCGGGCTCGGGGGCCGGTACGGGACCGGACCCGGGCTCGGACCCGGGCTCGGACCCGGGCTCGGGGGCCGGTGCGGGTTCAAGCTCGGGGGCCGGTTCGGCGCCGTGGTCGGTTGTGCCCACCCGTTCCGCCCCTGCGGAACGCCTGCCCACAACCTGGGTCGCGACCGCCCTCAGCGCCAGCAGCAGGGGTGCCACCGCCGGTTCGTGGCGCAGCGGAGTGTCGGCCGTGTCCGTCTCCACGGGGACGCCGGCCGAGGTGAGGGCTCGGCGGAGGGAGGGGAGGGGGGCGGCGGCACGGACGAGGACGGCCATGTCGTGCCAGGGGACGCCGTCCTCCAGGTGGGCGCGGCGCAGCAGGTCGGCGATGTTCTCGGACTCGGCGGAGGCGGTGGGGTACGTGTACGCCTCGGCGCGGCCTCCGTCGCGTACCGGCGACAGCTCGCGGTGGGCGCGGACGGCGGCCGCGGGCAGCCGGGTCAGCGGCATGCGCCGGGTGAGCTGCCGGGTGGCGGCGAGGAGGCCGGCGCCGGCGCGGCGGGAGGTGCCGAGGACGCGGACCGGGGCTCCGCCGAACGCGGCGGGGAAGTCGAGGATGCCGTTCACGTCGGCGCCGCGGAAGGCGTAGATGGACTGGTCGGGGTCGCCGAAGGCGACGACCGTGTTCCGGCCGCCGCCGGTGAGCGCGGTGAGGAGCCGGACCTGGGCGGGGTCGGTGTCCTGGTACTCGTCGACGTACACGGCGTCGTAGGCGGGGAGGGTGGTCCGTTCGGCGAGCAGCACGGCCCGGTGGACGAGCTCGGTGTAGTCGAGGACGCCCTGGAGGTCGAGGACGTCGAGGTACTCGGCGAGGAAGCCGGCGGCGGCCTTCCAGTCGGGGCGGCCGACGCGTTCGGCGAAGCGGCGCAGCGCGTCGGGGCCGAGGCCGAGTTCGCGGGAGCGGGCGAGGACGGCGCGGACCTCGTCGGCGAAGCCCCGCGTGGTGAGGCAGGCGCGGAGTTCGTCGGGCCAGCGGACGCCGCCGATCCCGGTCCGTTCGAGGTCGATCTGGCCGGCGAGGAGTTCGCGGACGGCGAGGTCCTGCTCGGGGCCCGAGAGGAGCCGGAGGGGTTCGGCGAAGAGTTCGGCGTCCTGGTGGGCGCGGATGAGGGCGTAGCAGTACGAGTGGAAGGTGGTGGCCTGGGGCGGGCGGCGGCCGCCGAGCCGGGTCGCCATCCGGTCGCGGAGTTCGACGGCGGCCTTGCGGCTGAAGGTGAGGACGAGGATCCGCTCGGGGTCGGTGCCGCGTTCCATGCGCGTCGCGACCGCCTCCACCAGCGTCGTCGTCTTCCCGGTGCCGGGTCCGGCGAGGACGAGGAGCGGTCCCCTGTCGTGCTCAACCACCGCCCGCTGGGCTGCGTCCAGCTGAGGGGGATCCACCGGGGCCGGCGCCGTGCGCACCAGCCGGTACGCGCCGGGGGTCCGCTGCCTGCCCGCGCCCGGGTACGGCTGTCCCTGGTGCGGCGGCGTTGGCCGGGTGGTGGAGGAGGAACTCACGTGGTGGGCCGGTCCTGGTCGGTGGTGAGGTGGCGCGGGCGGTGCGGGTGGTGCGTGCGGTGCGGGTAGTCCGTGCGGTGCCGGTGACGACGGCGGAGGCGCGGGCAGCGGTACGCGGACGGGTGCGGGTCCGGGTGCGCGCACGCGCGCGTGCCGGGGCCCGTACCGCTCTCCGTACCTCTGCCGGATGCGCCGGCGGATCCGGCAGCGGATCCGTCGCCGTCGGCGGCATGCCCGTCGACGTTACGCGAAACCGGGCGCTCGCGGGCCCGTGTCTCCGGGACCGGACGGGCGGGGGCCCGGGCGCCACGGGGGTGCCACGCGCGCGTGTGAGATCCCGCACGCACGGGCCGCGCCGCGCGGCCCGCCGGTCATTCCGCTTCGCCGCCGGGTTCCGCTTCGACGCCGTCCCAGCGGGCCCGGCGCATGTCGATCCTCGGCAGGTGCCCCTCCGCCGCCGGGCCGCGCTCGCGGAGCGGGGTGCCCTCCTCGCGGTAGTGCCCGAGGGCGCGCAGCTCGTGGCCGGGGAGCAGGGCGCCGTCGGCGCGGACGACCCGCCACCACGGGGCCCCGCCGCCGTAGAGGGCCATGACGCGGCCGACCTGGCGGGGTCCGCCCTCGCCGAGCCATTCGGCGACGTCCCCGTAGGTCATCACCCGGCCCGGCGGGATCCGGTCGGCGGCGTCGAGCACCGCCTCGGCGTACGGGGGCAGCTCGCCCGCCGCTCCGGAGTCGTCCGCTCCGCTCGCTCCGGTCCGTCCCACGGGTCCCTCCAGGCTCATCCGTCTCATCCTGCCTCACCCCACCGACATGGCCCTGATGCCTCCGCCGGGCGGCTCTTCGTGCCACCATCGTCCGGGCGGTGACCGGTGATACGAGATCAACTTCGAGATCGACTTCGCGATCGACAGCGACAGACGCAAGCAGCAGGACACGCAGAGACGGACATGGTGATGGGTCAGGACACACAGCCTCCCGGTGAGGCTCGGCCCGACATGCCCGAACGGGTCTCCGGCGACGAGCCGCTGCTCGCCGCGCGTGTCCACCGGCCCTCCGACCTCATGCGTCTGCTCGCCGGGACGCTCGCCATCGCCGTCGTCCTCGCCATCGCCGCCTTCGCCCACGGCACCACCTCCGGCCTGGAGCAGGACATCAACAAGGGCGCGGTCGGCGCCTCCGACGTCTTCGTGAGGATCGCGGGGCTGGTCTCGTCGATCGCCATCCTCGTCCTGCCGGTGGCCTTCGCCATCGAGCGCCTGGTGAAACGGGACGGGCTGCGGATCGCGGACGGCGTGCTCGCGGCGGTGCTCGCGCACGGCGTCACCCTGGCGATCGACCTGTGGGTGGCGAAGGGCGCGCCGGACACCATCAAGGACGCGCTGACCCAGCCGGCGAGCGGCGGCGGGCTGACCGACCCGGTGCACAACTACCTCGCGCCGGTGATCGCGTACATGACGGCCGTCGGGATGGCCCGAAGACCGCGCTGGCGGTTCTCGCTCTGGGCCGTGCTGCTGCTCGACGCCTTCACCATGCTGGTGGCCGGCTACACCACCGCCTTCTCGATCATCCTCACCGTCCTCATCGGCTGGACGGTGGCGTACGGCACCCTGTACGCGGTCGGCTCGCCGAACGTCCGGCCGACCGGCCAGACCCTCCTCGCGGGCCTGCGCCGGGTCGGCTTCCGGCCGGTGACGGCGCTGCGCGCGGAGGAGGTGCCGGAGACCGCGGAGAGCGGGGACCGGGGCCGCCGGTACCTCGTGACCCTGGAGGACGGGCCGCCGCTGGACGTCACGGTCGTCGACCGGGAGCAGCAGGCGCACGGCTTCTTCTACCGGCTGTGGCGGCGGATCACCCTGCGGACGGTGACGACCCGCCGTTCGATCGTCTCGCTGCGGCAGGCCCTGGAGCAGGAGGCGCTCCTCGCGTACGCGGCGATCGCGGCGGGCGCGAACGCGCCGAAGCTGATCGCCACCTCCGAGCTGGGCCCGGACGCGGTGATGCTCGTGTACGAGCACATCGGCGGGCGGAGCCTGGACTCGCTCGACGACGACGAGATCACCGACGGGCTGGTGCGCAGCGCCTGGCGGCAGGTGAAGGCGCTCCAGTCGCGGCGCATCGCGCACCGCAGGCTGTCGGGTGACGCGATCCTGGTGGATCGTTCCGGCAGGGTGTTCCTGACGGATCTGCGCGGCGGCGAGATCGCGGCCGGCGATCTGGTGCTGCGGATGGACATCGCCCAGTTCCTGACGACCCTGGGGCTGCGGGTCGGGGCGGAGCGGGCGGTGGCGGCGGCCGTGGAGGTGCTCGGCCCGGACGCGGTGGCGGACTGTCTGCCGCTGCTCCAGCCGATCGCGCTGAGCCGCTCGACCCGCGCGACCCTGCGGAAGCTGGCGCGCGAGCGCTCGCAGCGGGAGCGGGACGCGGTCCTGGCCGCCTCCGAGGAGGCGAAGAAGGAGCGGGAGCGGGCCAAGGCGGCCGCCCACGCGGGGCTGCCGGCGCCGGGGGCCGACCCGAAGGCCGAGAAGGCCGAGAAGCGGGCGGACAAGAAGGCGGAGAAGCGGGCGCTCGACGAGGCCCTGGACGAGGCCCGCGAGGAGGACCTGCTCGCGCAGATCCGCCGGCAGGTGCTGCTGATCCGGCCGCAGGCGCCGGTGGAGCCGGTCCGGCTGGAGCGGATCAAGCCGCGGACGCTGATCTCGCTGATCGCGGGCGCGGTCGCCGCGTACTTCCTGCTGTCGCAGATCACCCGGACGCCGCTGTCCACGGTGAGCGAGGCGGACTGGCGGTGGGTGGCGGCGGCCGTGGTCTTCTCGGCGCTCAGCTATGTGGCGGCGGCGATGAGCCTGCTCGGTTTCGTGCCGGAGCGGGTCGGCTTCTGGCGGACGGTGGTGGCGCAGGTCGCCGGCTCGTTCGTGAAGATCGTCGCCCCGGCGGCGGTCGGCGGTGTCGCCCTCAACACCCGCTTCCTGCAGCGTGCGGGGGTGCGCCCGGGGCTCGCGGTGGCGAGCGTCGGCGCCTCGCAGCTCTTCGGGCTCGGGGCGCACATCCTGCTGCTGCTCTCCTTCGGCTATCTGACGGGCACCGAGAAGTCGCAGTCGTTCACCCCGTCGCGGACGGTCATCGCCGGCCTGCTGACGGTCGCGGTGCTCGTCCTGGTGGTGACGGCGATCCCGTTCATGCGGAAGTTCGTCTCGACGCGGCTGCGCTCGCTCTTCGCGGGTGTGGTGCCGCGCATGCTGGACGTGCTCCAGCGGCCGCTGAAGCTGGCGACGGGCATCGGCGGGATGCTGCTGATCACCGGCACCTTCGTGCTCTGTCTTGACGCCTCGATCCGCGCCTTCGGGCACGGGCACGCGTCGATCAGCTACGCGAGCGTGGCCGTGGTCTTCCTCGCGGGCAACGCGATCGGTTCGGCGGCCCCGACGCCCGGCGGTGTCGGCGCGGTCGAGGGCGCGCTCATCGGCGGTCTGGTCGCGGTGGGCCTGCCCATCGAGGTCGCCACCCCGGCGGTCCTCCTCTACCGTCTGCTGACCCTGTGGCTGCCGGTCCTGCCGGGCTGGATCTGCTTCAACTGGCTGACGAAGCGGGAAGCGCTCTAGCCGCGCGCGGTCAACCGTACACGCCGACGAGGAAGCCGAGGAGCAGCAGCGAGCAGCCGACCTCGACCGCGCCCACGACCGGCACCCCGATCCCGCGCCCGGGCAGCAGGGCGGCGCGGGCGAGGTAGCCGGCGAAGGGGACGGCGAGCCAGGGGCTCAGGAGCCCCGCCGCGAGCAGCGCCAGGGCGTGGTAGGCGACCGAACCCCTGCGGTACGCCTCCGAGTTCCGCTCGCGGATCATCGTCTTCACGTACGGGACGGTCCCGGCGAAGTACAGCAGGCAGGCGAGCGCCGGGGCGAGGCCCTCGGCGACCGGGCCGCCGCCCGCGCGCAGCGAGACGAGCAGCATCCCGCAGGCGGGCACGACGGCCACGAGCCCGTTGACCAGGGCCCGTTCCCTGTTGCGGCGGGCGTAGTGGACGTTCACCGCGAGGAAGGGGGCCGCCAGGGCGGCGGCGACGGCCAGCCATGGCGCGACGGACAGCAGGGGCAGTCCGCAGGCGAGCGCCGCGCTTCCGAAGACCAGGGCGGGGCGTCGGTGGCGTGCCGCCGCCCGGGGGTTGCGGGACGCGCGTCGGAGCCGTACCCACTGCTCGATGTGGAAGACGGCGCAGTAGCCGAGCAACCACGCCAGGAACAAAGGGAGTTGGAGCCAGGTCGGGGAGCCGGTCAGGACTCCCGCGAGGTAGGGCACGGCGAGCATGGCCCAGGCTCCGTGCTGGTTCGGTATCCACCGACGGACAGTGCTCACCCGACCAGGGTCACACGCCTCCCCCCGGGACAAATGCGGGATTTGGTCACCCCCGCACGGGACCATCGGCCCCCCTTCCGCCCGCTTCGCCCGACCTAGGCTCAAGCTGCTGAACGCTTCGTCGTGAAGGAGCCTGACGTGCAGCAGGAGCAGCCGGACGCCGCCGAGATCCTCCTCCGAGCGGGAAGGTTCTTCTCCCGTTCCGAGGTCTCCGACGACCTGCGGACGGTGCACCGCACCGGTGGCCGCGAGGGCGAGTCGTTCTACCGGGACCGCTGGAGCCACGACAAGGTCGTGTACTCCACCCACGGCGTCAACTGCACCGGCTCGTGCCGGTGGAAGGTCTACGTCAAGGACGGCATCATCACCTGGGAGACCCAGGCCACCGACTACCCCTCCGTGGGCCCGGACCGGCCCGAGTACGAGCCGCGCGGCTGTCCCCGCGGCGCCTCCTTCTCCTGGTACAGCTACTCCCCCACCCGGGTCCGCCACCCCATGGTCCGGGGCACGCTCCTCGCGATGTACCGGGAGGCGAGGAAGCGCCTGAAGGACCCGGTGCTCGCCTGGGCGGACATCCAGCGCGACCCGGTGCGCCGCCGCACCTACCAGCAGGCCCGGGGCAAGGGCGGCCTGGTGCGGGCGAGTTGGGAGGAGGCGGTGGAGATCGCCGCCGCCGCGCACGTCCACGCCATCAAGGAGCACGGCCCCGACCGGGTGGCCGGCTTCTCCCCGATCCCGGCGATGTCGATGGCCTCGCACGCGGCCGGCGCCCGCTTTCACTCCCTCATCGGCGCCCCGATGCTCTCCTTCTACGACTGGTACGCGGACCTGCCGGTGGCCTCGCCGCAGGTCTTCGGCGACCAGACGGACGTGCCGGAGTCGGGCGACTGGTGGGACGCCGCCTATCTGCTGATGTGGGGCTCGAACGTGCCGGTGACGCGGACGCCGGACGCGCACTGGATGACGGAGGCCCGCTACCGGGGCCAGAAGGTCGTCACGGTCTCCCCCGACTTCGCCGACAACACCAAGTTCGCCGACGAGTGGATGCACCCGCACCCGGGGACGGACGGGGCGCTGGCGCTCGCGATGGGGCACGTGGTGCTCAAGGAGTTCTTCGTCGACCGCGAGACGCCCTTCTTCGCCGACTACGTGCGGACCTACACGGACCTGCCGTTCCTGATCACGCTGACGGAGACCGAACGGGGCCTGGTGCCGGGCAAGTTCGTGACCGCGAAGGACCTGGGCGAAGACGTCGAGAACGCCGAGTGGAAGACCGTCCTCGTCGACGACGCCACCGGAGAGCCGGTCGTCCCGAACGGCACCCTCGGCCACCGCTGGGGCACCGGCGGCGAGCCCGACTGGAACCTCGACCTCGGCGGCGTACGGCCCCGGCTCTCGCTCCTCGGCGAGGGCGCGGCCGAAGTGGTGCTGCCGCGCTTCGACGAGGAGGGCGAGGTGCTGCGGCGGGGCGTGCCGGTGCGGCGCCTCTCCGGGGGCGGGCCGCTCGTCACCACCGTGTACGACCTGCTGCTCGCCCAGTACGGCGTCGGGCGCCCCGGCCTGCCGGGCGCGTGGCCGGAGTCGTACGAGGACGCCTCGCAGCCCGGCACCCCCGCCTGGCAGGAGACGCTGACCTCCGTGCCGGCCGCCCAAGCCGCGCGCGTGGCACGGGAGTTCGCGGACACCGCCGAGCGTTCGCACGGCCGCTGCATGATCCTCATGGGCGCGGGCACCAACCACTGGTTCCACTCCGAGACGATCTACCGGGCCTTCCTCGCCCTGCTGACGCTCACCGGCTGCCAGGGGCGCAACGGCGGCGGCTGGGGCCACTACGTCGGCCAGGAGAAGTGCCGGCCGGTGACCGGCTGGGCGACCCTCGCGAGCGCCTCCGACTGGGGCCGGCCGCCCCGGCACATGATCGGCGCCGGCTGGTTCTACCTCCACACCGACCAGTGGCGGTACGACACCCTGCCGGCCGAGTCGCTGGCCTCGCCGCTCGGCGAGGGGCGCTTCGCGGGCATGATGGGCGCCGACTGTCTGGCCGCCTCCGCGCGGATGGGGTGGATGCCCTCCTACCCGACCTTCGACCGCAACCCGCTGGAGCTCGGCGACGGGGACGACCCGGTCGGGGACACCGTGCGCGCCCTGAAGGACGGGTCCCTCGGCTTCGCCGGGGAGGACCCGGACGCGCCGGAGAACTGGCCGCGGGTGCTCAACGTGTGGCGGGCGAACCTCCTGGGCTCCTCCTCCAAGGGCAACGAGTACTTCCTCAAGCACCTCCTCGGCACCCACTCCAACCTGCCGGAGGACGGGCCGCGCTGCACTCCGAAGGACGTGCGGTGGCGGGAGGAGGACATCGAGGGCAAGCTCGACCTGCTCCTCGCCATGGACTTCCGGATGACGTCCACGACACTGCTGTCCGACGTCGTCCTGCCCGCCGCCACCTGGTACGAGAAGCACGACCTGTCCTCCACGGACATGCACCCCTTCCTGCACGCCTTCACCCCGGCCGTCGACCCGCCGTGGCAGGCCCGCTCCGACTACGACGCCTTCCTCGCCCTCGCCCGCCGCTTCGGCGAGCTCGCGAAGGAGCACCTGGGGGTCAGGAAGGACCTGGTCGCGACCGCCCTCCAGCACGACACCCCGGGCGGCGAGATGGCCCAGCCCGGCGGGGTGGCGCTCGACTGGTCGAAGGGCGAGTGCGCGCCGGTGCCGGGGCGCACGATGTACAACCTGACGGTCGTCGAGCGGGACTACGGCGCGGTCGGCGAGAAGTTCGCGGCGCTCGGCCCGCTGGTCGACCGGCTGGGCGTGACGACGAAGGCGATCACCTTCGACGTCGACGAGGAGATCGCCTACCTCGGCGCCCAGAACGGCCTGGTCAGGGGCGGGATCGCGGACGGGCGGCCGAGGCTGGACACCGCGCGGCGGGCCTGCGAGGCGATCCTCGCCCTCTCCGGCACGTCGAACGGGCGGCTCGCCACCCAGGGCTTCGAGAAGCTGGAGAAGCGGACCGGGCAGGAGATGGCCCATCTCGCCGCCGAGGCCGAGGGCAAGCGGATCACCTTCGCCGACACGCAGGCCCGGCCCGTCCCGGTCATCACCTCGCCCGAGTGGTCGGGCAGCGAGTCCGGCGGCCGCCGCTACACCGCCTTCACCGTCAACACCGAGCACCTCAAGCCCTGGCACACCCTCACCGGGCGCCAGCACTTCTTCCTCGACCACGACTGGATGCACGAGGTCGGCGAGGCGCTGCCCGTCTACAAGCCGCCGCTGGACATGCACCGGCTGTACGGGGAACCGGAGTTGGGGACGAGTGACGGCAAGCAGGTCGCCGTCCGCTACCTCACCCCGCACAACAAGTGGGCGATCCACTCCCAGTACCAGGACAACCTGTACATGATGACGCTCGGCCGGGGCGGGCAGACGGTCTGGATGTCCCCGCAGGACGCCGAGGCCATCGGGGTGAAGGACAACGACTGGATCGAGGCGGTCAACCGCAACGGCGTCGTGACCGCCCGCGCGATCGTCTCCCACAAGATGCCCGCCGGCACCGTCTACATGAACCACGCCCAGGAGCGCACGGTCGGCGTCCCGAAGACGGAGAAGACCGGCCGCCGGGGCGGCATCCACAACTCGCTCACCCGCGTGATGCTCAAGCCGACCCATCTCGTCGGCGGCTACGCCCAGTTGACCTGGGCGTTCAACTACCTGGGCCCGACCGGGAACCAGCGCGACGAGGTGACGGTGATCCGCCGCCGCGACCAGAAGGTGGAGTACTGACATGCGGGTCATGGCACAGGTGGCGATGGTCATGAACCTCGACAAGTGCATCGGCTGCCACACCTGCTCGGTCACCTGCAAGCAGGCGTGGACCAACCGGCAGGGCACCGAGTACGTGTGGTTCAACAACGTCGAGACCCTCCCCGGGCAGGGGTACCCGCGCCGCTGGCAGGACCAGGACCGGTGGAAGGGCGGCTGGGAGCGGACGCGGTCCGGGCGGCTGCGGCTGCGGGCCGGCGGACGGCTCAAGCGGCTCGGGCAGATCTTCGCCAACCCGGAGCTGCCGGAGCTCGACGACTACTACCAGCCGTGGACGTACGAGTACAGGAACCTCACCGAGGCCCCCGCGGGCGACGACCTGCCGACCGCCCGGCCCGTCTCCCAGGTCACCGGCGAACCCCTCGACAAGGTCGAATGGGGCCCCAACTGGGACGACAACCTCGGCGGCGCCCCCGAGCACGGGCCGAAGGACCCGCTGGTCGAGAAGGTGCGCCGGCAGGTCGGGGAGAAGATCCGCTTCGAGTTCGAGCAGAGCTTCATGTTCTACCTGCCCCGGATCTGCGAGCACTGCCTCAACCCGGCGTGCGTCTCCGCCTGCCCCTCCGGCGCCATGTACAAGCGCGAGGAGGACGGCATCGTCCTCGTCGACCAGGAGCAGTGCCGGGGCTGGCGGATGTGCGTCACCGGCTGCCCGTACAAGAAGGTCTACTTCAACCACACGACCGGCAAGGCCGAGAAGTGCACCTTCTGCTTCCCGCGCGTCGAGGTCGGCATGCCGACCGTCTGCTCCGAGACCTGCGTCGGCCGCATGCGCTACCTCGGCGTGCTGCTGTACGACGCCGACAGGGTCGCCGAGGCGGCGGCGGTCGAGGACGAACACGACCTGTACCCGGCACAGTTGGAGTGCTTCCTCGATCCGCACGACCCGGCCGTGGCCGCCGCCGCGAAGGCGGCGGGCATCACCGAGGAGTGGCTGGACGCGGCCCGCCGCTCCCCCGTGTACGACCTCGTCGCCACCTACCAGGTCGCGCTGCCGCTCCACCCGGAGTACCGCACGATGCCGATGGTCTGGTACGTGCCGCCGCTCTCCCCCGTCGTCGACGCGGTCGCCGCCACCGGCAGCGACGGCGAGGACGCCGGGAACCTCTTCGGCGCCATCGACGCCCTGCGGATCCCGGTGGAGTACCTGGCGGAGCTGCTGACCGCCGGGGACACCGTGCCCGTGGAGGCGGTGCTGCGCCGGATGGCGGCCATGCGCTCCTACATGCGGGCGGTCAACCTCGGCGAGGAGAAGGACGAGACCGTCGCGGAGGCGGTCGGGCTGACCGGGCAGGAGCTGGAGGACATGTTCCGGCTGCTCGCGATCGCCAAGTACGAGGACCGGTACGTGATCCCGACGGCCGCCCGCGCCGACGCGGACGCGCTCGCCGAGAGCCACCCGCTGGACCTCGACGCGGACTGCCCGGTCGCCGGCCAGGCCGGCGACGGGAGCCGTGTCCTGCTCAACCTGGGCCGCACGAGGAGGAGTTCATGACCCCGGACGCGGTGGTGCGACTGGTGGCGGCGCGCTGCCTGACGTACCCGGACGAGCGGCTGTACGAGGAACTCCCGCTACTGCGCAGGGCGTCGGCCGACATGCCGGGCGGGCTCGCGGACTTCCTCGACCACGTCGGGCGGACCCCGCTCCTCGACCTCGCCGCGCACTACACGGACACCTTCGACACCCGCAACCGCCGCTGCCTCTACCTGACGTGGTGGACCGACGGCGACACCCGGCGGCGCGGACTCTCGCTCGTCGCCGTCAAGCGGACCTACCGCGAGCACGGCCTGGTCTTCGACAGCGACGAGCTGCCCGACTTCCTGCCCGCCGCCCTGGAGTTCGCCGCCCGCCACGAGGAGCCCGGCACGGCGCTGCTCCAGGAGCACCGGGCGGGCCTGGAGCTGCTGCGGCTCGCGCTGGCCGCCGCCGGCACGCCCTACCTGCGGGTCCTGGAGGCGGTCTGCGGCACGCTGCCCGGCCCCTCGCCCCGCACCAAGGAGGAGGCGAAGGCGCTGGCCCGGTCCGGGCCGCCGCGCGAGCTCGTCGGGCTCGAACCCCTCGGGCCGGGCGTGGAGCTGCCCTGGCCCACCGTGCACCGCGCCGAAAGGACCCCGGTCTGATGGATCTGCTGCTCTGGGGCGTCCTGCCCTACGTCTCGGTGGCCCTGCTCGTCGCGGGCACGGTCTGGCGGGGGCGGTACGACCGCTTCGGCATCACCACCCACTCCTCCCAGCTGCACGAGTCGCGGCTGCTGCGGATCGGCTCGCCGCTCTTCCACTTCGGGATGCTCTTCGTCGTCCTCGGGCACGTGGTCGGCCTGCTGATCCCCAGGGAGTGGACGGACGCGATCGGGCTGAGCGACCACGCCTACCACCTGATGGCCGTCTCGACCGGCGCCGTCGCGGGCGTCGCCGCCGCCGCCGGCATCGGGATCCTGGTGTACCGGCGGCTGCGGGTGCCGGCCGTGCGGAAGGCGACGCTGAAGAGCGACCACCTGATGTACACGGTGCTGCTCGGCGCGATGACCCTCGGCATCCTCGCGACCGTCCTCAACTCGACGGGGGCGACGGACGGTTACAACTACCGCGAGGGCGTCTCGGTGTGGTTCCGCTCGCTGTTCGCGCTCAGCCCCGACTGGGGTCTGATGGCGGGCGCCCCGCTCGCCTTCAAGCTGCACGTCCTCTTCGGCTTCGCGCTCTTCGCGCTCATCCCGTACTCGCGGCTGGTGCACATGTTCGCGGTGCCGGTGCGGTATCTGTTCCGCCCCTTCGTCGTCTACCGGCGCCGCAGCCCCGGGCGGATCGCGAACCGGGAGCCCAAGCGCGGCTGGGAGCGGGTGTGAGCGCCCGGACGCCGGTCCGCAGACCGCGCCACTCCGTCGACGAGCGGCCGTTCCTCGTCATCTGGGAGACGACCCGGGCCTGCCCGCTGGCCTGCCTGCACTGCCGGGCCGAGGCCGTGCCGGAACGGCACCCGGACGAACTCGACGGGGCCGCCGCCCGGCGCCTCATGGACCAGGTCGCCTCCTTCGGGAAGCCCGCGCCGCTCTTCGTCCTCACCGGCGGCGACCCCTTCCAGCGGCCCGACCTCGCCGACCTCGTCGCCTACGGCACCGGGATCGGGCTGCGGGTCGCGGTCTCGCCGTCCGGGACGCCGACGCTCGACCGGGCGCACCTCGCCCGGATCCGGGACGCGGGGGCCGTCGCCCTCTCGCTCTCCCTCGACGGCTCGACCGCCGGCCGGCACGACGCCTTCCGGGGCGTGCCCGGCGTCTTCGACCTCACCCTCGACGGCTGGCGGGCCGCCCACGCGCTCGGCCTGAAGGTGCAGATCAACACCACCGTCTCCCGGCACAGCCTGCCCGACCTCGCCGACATCGCCGCGCTCGTGCGACGCGAGGGCGCCATGCTCTGGTCCGGCTTCCTGCTCGTGCCCACCGGCCGGGCCGGGGCACTCGGGGCGCTCACCGCCGCCGAGTGCGAGGACGTGCTCCACTTCCTGTACGACCTCGGCGCGCGCATGCCGGTCAAGACGACCGAGGGCCACCACTTCCGGCGGGTCGCGCTCCAGCGGGCGGTGCTCGCCCGGCGCGGCGAACGCCCCCGGCTCGGGCGGCTGCACGCACGGCTGACCGAACGGGCCACGGAACTGGGCCTGTTCGAGGGCGTGCCGCGCACCGCGCGCCGGCCCCCGATGGACGTCTCCTCCGGGCGCGGCTTCGTCTTCGTCTCCCACACCGGGGAAGTGCACCCGAGCGGCTTCCTGCCGCTGTCGGCGGGAAACGTGAAGGACCGCGAACTGCCCCTCATATACCGGGAGTCGGAACTCTTCCGGTCGCTCCGGGACCCGGCGCGGCTCGGCGGCGCGTGCGGGGCCTGCGAGTTCGCGGGCGTCTGCGGGGGCTCGCGCTCCCGGGCGTACGCGGTCACCGGCGACCCGCTCGCCGCCGACCCCTGGTGCGCCTACCGCCCGGGCTCCTTCCCCCACCAGGACGAACTCAAGGAGGTCCTCGCATGCGCCGGGTGATCGTGATCGGCGGCGGCATCAGCGGCCTCGCGGCGGCGTGGTCGCTGCGCGGGCGGGCCGAGGCGACCGTCCTGGAGGCCGACGACCGGATCGGCGGGAAGCTCCGCACCGGCACGCTGGCCGGGGTGCCGGTCGACGAGGGCGCGGAGTCGCTGATGGCGCTGCGGCCCGAGGCGGTCGACCTCGCGCAGGCGGTCGGGCTCGGCGCGGACCTGCGGGACCCGGCGCCGGGCCCCGTCACCCTGTGGAGCCGGGGCGCTCTGCGGGCGCTGCCGCCCGGCCATGTGATGGGCGTGCCGCCCGACCCGTCGGCCCTGGAGGGCACGGGCCTGCTCTCGGAGCCGGGCCTGGCGCGGCTGAGGCAGGAGGAGACGCTGCCGGCGCCCCCGCTGGAGGCCCGGGACGTCTCGGTGGCGGAGTACCTCACCGGGCGGCTCGGCAGGGAAGCCGTCGACCGGCTCGTCGAACCGCTCCTCGGCGGGGTGTACGCGGGCGAGGTCGACCGCCTCTCGCTGCGCTCCGCCCTCGGGCCGGTGGCCGCGCTCGCCGGGCCCGGCGGCTCGCTGCTCGCCGCGCTCCGCGACCGGCCCGCGCGACCGGCGCGCGCGGTGGTACGCGGCGTGACCGGCGGCACCGGGCGCCTGGCGGCGGCCGTGGCCCGGGCGTCCGGAGCGCGGATCGAGACGGGCGTACGGGTCACGGCGCTGCGCCGGGCGGGCGGCGCGTGGCGGGTGGCCACGGCGTCCTCCGGGGTCCTGACGGCCGACGCCGTCGTCCTCGCCGTCCCCGCGCACGCGGCGGCGCGGCTCCTCGCGGGGCTCGCGCCGGAGGCGGCGGAGGCGCTCGGCGGCGTGCGCCACGCGGACACGGCGGTCGTCTCCCTGGCCTTCCCGCCGGGCACGGAGGCGGGGCTGCCGCCCGGGAACGGCTTCCTGGTGCCGGCGGTGGAGGGCCGGGCGGTCAAGGCGGCGACGTACCTGTCCCGGAAGTGGGCGTGGCCGGCGGGCGGGCCGTGCGTGGTCCGCGCGTCGCTGGGCCGGGCGGGTGCGACCCTGCCCCGCTCGGACGCCGAGCTCACGGCCCTGGCCCTCGCGGACCTCCGCGCGGCAGCCGGCCCGCTTCCGGCGCCCCTCGCGACCCGGGTCACCCGCTGGCCCGCCGGCCTCCCCCAGTACGACACGGGCCACGCGACCCGCATGGCCCGCGCCCGCGCCGCCCTGACCGACCTCCCGCCCCTCACCCTCTGCGGCGCCGCCCACCAGGGCGTAGGCATCGCCGCCTGCATCGCCTCCGCCTACACGGCGACCCGGTAGCCCGGCGCGGGCGGCGCCTTCGCCGGACGAGCGCCCCCGCCGCCCCTGTGGGCAGGCATCCCGCAAGGGCGGTGCCCACCCCCGCGCCATCGCCGCCCTCCCTGTGGGCAGGCGTCCCGCTGGGGGTCCCCCCTGGACGAAGTCCTTGGGGGAGGGACGGGTGGGCACAGGGACGGCGCCCTTTGCCGGGCCAAGGCTTTACGCGCCTGAAGCCGCACCCGCTGCACGGCTTCGTACGGGTGCGGGTTCAGGCGCATGTGCGGAGGCACCCGCAAAGGGTGCCGTTCCGTTGTGCCCACCCGTTCCGCCCTGCGGAACGTATGCCCACAACGGAACGGCGGCCCGCCCTGGCGGAACCGGGCCGCAACGGAGCGGCGGCGCGGCTCCGGCGGCCGGCGCGGCGGGTGGGCGTCGTCGCCGTGGCGGGAGGCACCCGCTTGGGGGTGTGTCGCGGGCGGGGGCTGGCGGGGGCGACGAGCATGGGTGCATGCCCCTCTCCGCCGGCCGGCGCGCCGCCGCCCTCCTCACCGCCACCACCCTCCTCTGCCTGACCGGCTGCTCGGACGACGGCGACGAGGCCACCCCGGCCCGCCCCACCGGCACCGGCACCGGCACCGGCGGCCTCTCCTCCCTCACGAGCCAGCAGCTCGAATGGGACACCTGCCCGCCGCCGTCCCCGGCGGAGGGCGGCGGGCAGGCCCCGACCCCGCTCCCCGGCGGCACCCCCTGGGAGTGCGCGTTCCTGCGCACCCCGCTGGACTGGTCCCAGCCGGAGGGCGAGACGATCGAGCTGGCCCTGATCCGCGCGCGGGCCCGGGACAACGCCCGCCGCATCGGCTCCCTCGTCTTCAACTTCGGCGGCCCCGGCGGCTCCGGCGTCACCGGCCTGCCGGGCTTCGCGGCCGACTACGAGACCCTCCGCTCCCGCTACGACCTGGTCTCCTTCGACCCGCGCGGCGTCGGCCGCAGCGAGCCCGTGGAGTGCGCCACGGACAAGGAGCTGGACGCGTACTACGCCCTCGACTTCACCCCGGACGACCAGGCCGAGGAGCGGACCCTGTCCGACGCGCAGAAGAAGTACGCCGCGGGCTGCGACGCCGACGCCGGCCCGGTCCTCCCGCACGTCGGCACGGAGAGCGCGGCCCGGGACATGGACCTCCTGCGCCAGGTCCTCGGCGACGACAAGCTGCACTACTTCGGCATCTCGTACGGCACGGAGCTCGGCGGCGTCTACGCCCACCTCTTCCCCGAGCGCGTCGGCCGGGCCGTCTTCGACGCGGTCGTGGACCCGGACGCGGGCGTCGAGGAGGGCGCCCTCGGCCAGGCGAAGGGCTTCCAGCTGGCGCTGGACAACTTCGCGCAGGACTGCGTCGACCGGGGCGACGAGTGCGCCCTGCCGGGCTCGACGGTCGCCGAGATCGAGGAGGGCGTCACCGATCTCCTCACCGCGCTCGACAAGAAGCCGATCGCCGGCATCGGCAGCCGGAAGCTGACGCAGACCCAGGCCACCAACGGCATCGCCCAGTCGCTGTACTCGAAGGAGTTCTGGCCCTACCTGGAGCAGGGCCTGGAGGCCGCGGACGGCGGCGACGGCGCCCTCCTCCTCGCCCTCTCCGACTCGATGAACGGCCGCGGGGAGAACGGCAGTTACAGCAACATCCAGGCCGCCAACGCCGCCATCAACTGCGTCGACTTCAAGGAGCGCTACACCCTCGGCCAGGCCAAGGAGCGCCTCCCGCAGTTCCGCGAGGCCTCCCCCGTCTTCGGCGACTTCATGGGCTGGGCCCTGTCCTCCTGCTCGCAGTGGCCGGTGCCGGGCGCCTGGGACCACCCGGACGTGTCCGCGCCCGGCTCCGCGCCGATCCTGGTGGTCGGCAACACCGGCGACCCCGCGACCCCGTACGAGGGCGCCCGCGCCATGGTCCAGGCCCTCGGCAAGGGCGTCGGCGTGGAGCTGACGTACGAGGGCGAGGGCCACGGCGCGTACAACGGCGGCAGCGCCTGCGTGAAGAAGGCCGTCGACGGCTACCTCCTCGACGGCAAGGTCCCCGCCTCGGGCACCGTCTGCACGTAGCCGCCCGCGAGGAGCCGCCCCGGGCCCCCTAGGATGGCGGGCCAGTCCCGGCCCGAACCCTCGGGGGTCCTCCTTGTCCATACGGTCCCTACAGTCCATACGGTCCATGCGCGGGCGTCTGACGGCGCTCGCCGTCGCGGGCGGACTGCTGGCCACCGGCTGTGCGGGCACGGGCACCGGCCCCGCCGCCTCCGACACGAAGCCCTCCGCCGCCCCCCGGGGCCTCGACTGGAAGCGCTGCGACGACGCCGGCGACGAGTGGCGCTGCGCCACCGTGCGGGTCCCGCTGGACCACGCGAAGCCGGCCGGGGCCACCCTGGGCATCGCCCTGATCCGCAAGGAGGCGACCGACCGGAAGCGGCGGATCGGGTCGCTGCTCTTCAACTTCGGCGGGCCCGGCGCCTCCGGCGTCGAGATGCTGCCGCAGCTCTCCGGGGAGTACGCCTCCCTGGGCGAGCGGTACGACCTCGTGGGCTTCGACCCGCGCGGGGTGGGCCGCAGCTCCGGAGTCGTCTGCCGCGACGACGCCGAGCAGGCCGCCGCCGAGGCCACGGTCGACTCCACCCCGGACACGCCCGCCGAGGAGGCCGCCTACCTGAAGGACGCCGCCGCCTTCGGGGCCGGCTGCGCCCGCCGCTCCGGCACGGTCATCCCGCACACCACCACCTCGGCCACCGCCCGCGACCTGGACCTGGTCCGGCAGGCCCTCGGCGACGAGAAGCTGCACTACTTCGGCGTCTCGTACGGCACCCAGCTCGGCGGCACCTACGCCCACCTCTTCCCCGGCAGGGTGGGCCGGCTGGTCCTCGACGCCGTGGTCGACCCGACCGCCGACGCCGCCGGCCACGCCCGGCACCAGACGATCGGCTTCCAGCGGGCCCTGGACAACTACCTGAGGTCCACCGGGCAGACCCCGCAGGCCGGCACCGCGCGGATCACCACGCTGCTCGCCGTGCTCGACCAGCGGCCCCTGGAGGTCGGCGACCGGCTGCTCACCGAGGGCCTGGCGACCACCGGCATCGCGGTCACCCTCTACGCGGAGTCGAGCTGGCCGCTGCTCACCCAGGCTCTGCAGGCGGCCGAGGCCGGCGACGGCAGCGGGCTGCTGCGGCTCGCGGACGCCTACAACGACCGCGACGAGCAGGGGCGTTACGCCACCGGGTCGCACTCCCAGCGGGCGATCTCCTGCGCCGACTCCAGCGAGCGCCCGACGGCCGCGCGGGCGAAGGCGCTGCTGCCGGAGTTCCGCCGGCTCTCCCCCGTCTTCGGCGCCTTCCTCGCCTGGGACACGGCCGGCTGGTGCGCCGGCTGGCCGGTGAAGGGCGAGGCGAGGACGCCGGCGGCGTCGGCCCCGGGCGCGGACCCGGTGCTCGTCGTGGGCACGACGGGCGACCCGGCGACCCCGTACGAGGGCGCCGAGCGGATGGCGGCCGAACTCGGCGAGGGCGTCGGGATCCTGGTCACCAACAAGGGCGAGGGGCACGGCGCCTACGGCACCTCCCCGTGCGTGACGCGGACGGTCGACGCGTACCTGCTCGACGGGAAGGTGCCCGCGTACGGCACGACCTGCGGCTAGCCCGGACGCGCGAAGGCCCCGGACCGACACGCGGTCCGGGGCCTTCGGCACGGTCGACTAGTAGACCGGCTTCTCGGGCTCGATCTGGTGGACCCAGCCGATCACGCCGCCGCCGACGTGCACGGCGTCCGCGAAGCCCGCGGACTTGAGCACGGCGAGGACCTCCGCACTGCGGACGCCCGTCTTGCAGTGCAGGACGATCTTCTTGTCCTGCGGGAGGTCCTGGAGGGCGTTGCCCATCAGGAACTCGTTCTTCGGGATCAGGCGGGCGCCGGGGATCGAGACGATCTCGTACTCGTTGATCTCGCGGACGTCGATGATGTCGATGTTCTCGCCGTCGTCGATCCACTCCTTGAGCTGCTTCGGAGTGATCGTGGAGCCGAGCGCCGCCTCCTGGGCCTCCTCGGACACGACGCCGCAGAAGGCCTCGTAGTCGATGAGCTCGGTGACGGTCGGGTTCTCGCCGCAGACGGCGCAGTTCGGGTCCTTGCGGACCTTCACCTGGCGGTACTGCATCTCCAGGGCGTCGTAGATCATCAGCCGGCCGACGAGCGGCTCGCCGATGCCGGCGAGGAGCTTGATGGCCTCGTTGACCTGGATGGAGCCGATGGACGCGCACAGCACGCCCAGGACGCCGCCCTCGGCGCAGGAGGGGACCATGCCCGGCGGCGGGGGCTCCGGGTAGAGGCAGCGGTAGCAGGGACCGTGCTCGGACCAGAAGACGGAGGCCTGGCCGTCGAAGCGGTAGATCGAGCCCCAGACGTACGGCTTGTTCAGCAGCACGCAGGCGTCGTTCACCAGGTAACGGGTGGCGAAGTTGTCGGTGCCGTCGACGATCAGGTCGTACTGGCTGAAGATGTCCATCACGTTGTCGGCTTCGAGCCGCTCCTCGTGCAGGACCACGTTCACGTACGGGTTGATGCCGAGCACGCTGTCGCGCGCCGACTCCGCCTTGGAGCGGCCGATGTCGGCCTGGCTGTGGATGATCTGGCGCTGGAGGTTCGACTCGTCGACCTCGTCGAACTCCACGATGCCGAGCGTGCCGACACCGGCCGCGGCCAGGTACATGAGGGCCGGCGAGCCGAGGCCGCCGGCGCCGACGGCCAGCACCTTGGCGTTCTTCAGCCGCTTCTGCCCGTCCATCCCCACGTCGGGGATGATCAGGTGGCGGGAGTACCTGCGGACCTCGTCTACGGTGAGCTCGGCAGCCGGCTCGACCAGGGGTGGCAGCGACACGGGGACTCCGTTGGTCGGTATGTCAGTACGGTTGTTCTCCCCGTAACACTGCCACGCCCCTCCTCATTCCGAGACACCCGGTCCGATACGCGAGACGATTTCGTCCCAGTAGCCGGGCAGCGAGTGAAATGGCATGGTCTGTCCCGGCGCCGCTCCGCGGTCCGTGAAGAAGATCGTGCCGGCGCCCTGCCAGCGGGCGATCCGCAGCGCCTCGTCGAGATGGGTGCGCGGCACCCCGTGGACGAAGTGGGCGAACTTCCCCTCCGGGTACTCCGCGGTCCACTCGGCCACCTGCGACCAGCGGTAGTCCGTCCAGGACCCGGCGAAGGTGACCAGCTGGTCCGCCGTCTCCGCGTAGCCGGGGTACGGGTGGTGGCCCTGGCCGAGGACGAGGTGGGCGTCACCGCCGAGGAGCGCCGAGAGGGTCGCGGTGACCCTTCTCACCCCTGGCAGGTCCGTCCGGTCCGTGGGACAGCGGTCCAGATAGAAGCCGCCGACGCGGTACCAGTCGAGGTAGCGCTGGGCCTGTGAGACCAGCTCCCCGAAGGGGCGCGAGCCGTGGGCCAGGTCCAGGTGCCCGAGCACCCGCACGCGCGCGTGCCGGAGCCGGCCGGCGGTCTCCAGGCAGTGCGGGTCGGGGCGGGAGCCGGGGCCGTCGGCGACGTTGAGCACCGCCCAGTGCACAGGCGTGCCGGGGCGGGTCAGTTCGGCCCATTCGACCGGGGCGAGCAGCGGGTGGGCGTAGCCGGGGGCGCCGATGCCGAGGGTCCGGAGGGTGCCGGTCGCGGTGCCGGCGCGCGTCAGATGCGACACGCCGCCTCCATCCAGATGTCGGCGAGCGACTCCTCCAGGTTGATCCGGGGGCGCCAGCCGAGCCGGTCCCGGGCGGTGCGGACGTCGGCCTGCTGCCAGGGCCCGCAGCCGTCGGGGTACGGGAAGGGCGTGGCGGCCAGCTGTTCGGCGATGGTCGCCTCGGTGCGCGGGGCGCCGATGACGGGCCGCTGCGGGACGCCGTGCGGGGCGTCGACCTCGTGGAGGTTGCCCGCGTAGCCGGCGACCCGGGCGAGGACGGCGGCGGCGTCCCGGAGCCGGACGGCACGGCCCGTACCGATGTTGACGACGCCCTGGGCGGCGGAGAGGGAGGCGGCGTGCACGGCCCGCGCCACGTCCCGGACGTCCACGAAGTCCCGCTGCACGCCGAGGCCGCTGAGCTTGAGCTCGCCGTCGCCGGCCTGCATGGCCCGGCGCATGGCCTCGGCGAGCCGGCCGAGCGGGGAGCCGGCCGGGGTGCCGGGGCCGACGGGCGAGAAGACCCGCAGGACGACGGCGTCGAGGCCGGAGCCGAGGACGAGTTCGGTGGCGGCGAGCTTGGAGACGCCGTACGGGCCTCCCGGGCGCGGCACGGCGTCCTCGGCGGTGGAGGAGCCGGGCTGGCTGGGCCCGTACTCGGAGGCGCAGCCGACCTGGACGAGCCGGGCGCCGCAGCCGCTGCGGCGCAGGGCCTCGCAGACGGTGGCGACGGCGACGGTGTTGTGCCGGGTGAGGTCGCGGGCGCCGCCGCGGGTGGCGCCGGCGCAGTTGACGACCACGCCGGGGTGGACGGCGTCCAGGAAGCGGGTGAGCGCGCCGGGGCTGCCGCTGGCGAGGTCGAAGCGGACGTCGGCGTCGTCGCCGCGGCCGAGGGCGGTGAGGTGGACCGCCGGGTCGGCGAGCAGCCGGTCGGCGACGAAGCGGCCGATGAAGCCGTTGGCTCCGAGCAGTAGCACCCTCATCGTGCGGCCCCTTCGTGCCGACCGGCCGGTGCTGGGGAGTGAGGGGTCATGGTCTGGGTTCTCCTTGCGGGTGGTGAGTCGGGCCGGGCGCCCGCGGCGTCGGCTCCGCGGGTGCGACGGGTCAGGGGGTGGTGTGGGCGGAGGCCCGGGTGAGGGCGCCGGTCGCGTGGGCCAGCAGGCCGAGCGCGGCGGCGCCGCAGACGAGCGCGGGGAGGGCGCCGGCGCCCCAGGCGTCGACGGCGGTCCGTACGGGGACGGCGAGCGCGTCGAGGCCGGGGAGCGGGAGCCGGGCGGCCAGCACGCTCGCGAGGCCGAGGGCTTCGGCGGCGCAGGCGGCGGCGAGTGCGGCGGCGGCGGTCTCGCCGTGTCCGTGGACGGCGAGCAGCCGGGCGGTCAGGAGCAGGGCGCCGAGGGCGAGCGCGCCGGCGGTGAGGCCGGTGAGCGCGAGCAGGGCGGTGAGGGCGGCGAGGTGCAGGAGCACGGCAGCCAGCAGCCACGCGCGCGTGGCGGCGGCGAAGTCGGCGAGGCCCCGGCTCTCGGCGATGCGCCGCCGGGCCCGGCCCGCGAAGAGGCGGGCGCACCAGGCGGCGGGAGCGACGGCGAGCGCGAGCCCGAGGAGCGGCGCGGGGTCGACGCGCCAGGTGCCGTCGGGTCCGCCGCGGAGCACCTCCTCCAGGAGCCCGTCGCCGGCGACGGCGTACGCGAGCAGCCAGAGGGTCCACACCCGGGCGGCGGGCGCGGCGGCGGGCGCGTGCAGGGGTCCGCGCCGGACGGCGAGGACGAGCGCGGCGGCGAGCCCGAGCGCGCCGGCGGTCCCGGTGACGAGCCGGGCGGCCCCGTCGAGGTGGAGCAGCGCGGGCACGAGCAGCGCGGCGGCGGCCCCGGGCGCGCACGCGGCGAGCGCCCAGGGGGCGCGGGGCCCTTCGGCCTCCTCCTCGGGCGCGGCCTCGCGGTGCGCGCGCGGCACGCGCGCGTACAGCTCCTCGGCGAGCGAGAAGACGTCCCGGTGCCGGTAGCGGGCGGCGGTCCGGTCGGTGAACCCCTGCGCTTCGAGTCCGGCGGCGACCTCCAGCGGGTCGACGGCCCGCTCGCACAGCTCCCGGTGCCGGTGCATGAGCACCTTGACGGGATCGCCACCGCTGCGGCGCGCCTTCCCTGCGGACGCGGGGGCGGGCGGGGAAGCGGGGGCGGGGGCGGGCGGCTCCCCCCAGGCGACCCCGGGCCCGGGCGCGACGGCCCCTCCCGGGGCGGGGACGGACTCGGGCTCGGGTACGGGGGTGGGCTCGGGTACGTCCTCCGGCGCGCCGACCACGGCCACGGCCTCGGGCTCGGCCTCCGGCTCGGACACGTCGTCCGGCTCCGGCTCCGCCTCCGGCTCCGTTTCCGCCTCCGGCTCGGGCACGCGCGCGTGCGGGGTCGGGCGGGGCGGGCCGAAGGCGGAGAGGAGGTCGTCGAGGGCGGTCTCCCCACCGGGAAGGGGGGCGGGGTCCGCGTGGAGGTCGAGGGTGGGGAGCGTGCCGGCGGGCCCCGGGGCTATGCCGGGCGGCGTGGGTTCCGCATCCACCGCGGGGGCGCCGAGGAGGGCCTCGGAGCGGGCGTCCCAGGCTCCGGGGCTCGTCGGGGCGGCGGGGCCGCGCATGGGGGTGCCTCCTTCAGGCATCGGGGGCTCCTGTGCCCGCGGAGACGGCCTTCGGCGCCCAGCTGCCGGGGAGGTGGGTTTCCGCGGGGTGGGCGAAGGGCACGTCGGACCCGGCACGGTGGCGTACCGGCGCGTGGGAGAGGAGTTCCAGGTAGATGCCGCGGAACGCGGCGAGGTTCTGGTCGACGGTGAAGAGTTCGAGCGCGCGGGCGCGGGCGGCCGCGCCGAGCCGGTGCCGGCGCTCGGGGTCGCGCAGCAGCGCGAGGCAGGCGTCGGCGAGCGCCCGGGGGTTGCGCGGGGGCACGACGAGCCCGGTGCCGCCGATGATCTCGACGACGGCGCCGACGTCGGTCGAGACGGTGGCCCGGGCGCAGAACATGGCCTCGACGAGGCTCGCGGGGAAGCCCTCGACGGTGCTGGAGAGGACGACGACGGCGGCGGAGGCGTAGACGTCCTCCAGGGTGGGCGCCTCGGGTCCGCCGAGCTCCTCGAAGGAGACGGGGTTCTCGCCGACGGCGTGGGCGCCGGCCGCCTCGTCGGGGAAGAGCTGCGCGGCGAGCGCGGCGCACTGGGCGAGGTAGGCGCAGTGGTCGGCCTCGCCCTGCTCGGCGGGGACGGAGACGATCCGCAGCCGGGTGTCGGGCTGCCGGGCGCGGAGCTCGGCGAAGGCGTGCAGGAGCGCGACGAGGTCCTTGGCGGGCTCGACGCGGCCGATCCAGACGAGGGTGCCGGGCTCGCCGCTCTCCTCGTCCTCGCCGACCTCGGCGAACCGCTCGGCGGGCATGCCGGGGTGGACGGTGCGGACCCGGTCCCGGTCGGCGCCGAGGCGCTCCTGCCAGCGGCGGGCGTGCGCGTTCCCGGGGGTGAGGAGGGCGGCCTCGCGGTAGGTCTCCCCGGCGAGGCGGCCGTGGAGGGCGGCGAGCAGGGTGCGCAGGGCGGTGGAGTGCTCGGCGGTGCCCGCGTCGAGGTAGTGGGAGCGCAGGCCGACGCCGTACTCGGTGACGAGGAGGGGGGTGCCGAAGAAGCGTTTGGCCAGGAGGCCGGGGAGGGCGACGGGCCCGCCGGCGGTGGCGTGGCAGAGGTCGGCGGCGCCGAGGGCGGTCTCGTCGTACCAGCCGAGGGAGAGGGGGCGCAGGGCCCGCTCCAGGTGGTCGGCGAAGGCGAGGTGGTCGCGGAGTCCGGCCGCCGCGGCGGCGCGGCGGGCGCCGGGGGCGCGGCAGGCGGCCTCCAGGAGGCGGACGGCCTCGTCGGAGCGGAGCGCGCCGGGCAGTCCGCCGCTGGCGCGCGCGAGGTCGGCGAGGGCGCCGAGGCCGTCGGCGAAGGCCCGCGCGGGCTCGTCCTCCCCGGTGCCGGGGGCGGCCTCGGCGGTGAGGCCGGTGGCGAGGGCGTGGAAGCCCTCGGCGAAGCGGCGGCGGTCCCGGCGGCCGTAGGCGCGGCGGCCCGCGCGCTCGGGCGGGGCGGCGACGGGGGCGCCTTCGCCGGTGGCGGGGACGGTCCGGGTGTTGGGGGGCAGCGGGGCAGCGGGGAGGGGGCCGCCGACGGCGTACAGGTCGAAGTCGTGGGGGGCGAGGCCGCGGACGAGCCGCTGCCACCAGGCCACGGTGTCACCGGCGGCGCACGGTGCGCCACCCTCCGTGAGCAGTCCGATCCGCACGAGTCCACACCCCCGGTCGTCGTCGACGGGGATTCCCGGGCCGGGAATCCCACAGCGGGATGAACGTAAGCGCAGCGGCCGGTGGTGCGACGGACGGTTGTCCGCCGCACCACCGGAAGGGGTGAATGCGCGTGACTTTCCCGGCCCCGTCGCGTTCGTCCGGAGTACGCCTGCGGGCGGGAAACCCGTCGGGAATCAGGACGGGAAAGGCGAATTCCGGGGGCGCGCGCGAGAAAGCCGGAAAGGCGAGAACGACGACGGCCGGAGGCGATGAATACGACCCCGGCCGGAAACGCCGAACGGCGCGGTCAACTCCCCGGGTGCACCCAGGGGTTGGGCTTGCAGCTGATTCCGTCGACGTTCAGGGACTTGGTCTGCTGCTGCATCACGGGCGCCAGCGCGCCGGGCGTCCGGCACGACACGTGGTTGTGCCCGAGCCGGTGTCCGACCTCGTGGTTGATCAGCATCTGCCGGTAGGCGTACATCGCCTTCGGGCCGAAGGTCTCCGAACCCTGCGCCCAGCGGAAGGCGTTGATCATCACGCGCTCGGTGGAGGCGGAGTCGCAGGAGACGTTGTCGATGGTGGTGTCGAGCCCCGACTTGGCGCACCAGGTGCCGGTGGTGCCGGGGCTGGCGAGGGTGATGACGAAGTCGGGCTGCCCGCTGGAGATCCGCTCGAAGGTCATGGCGCCCTGACCGGCCCAGCTGCGCTTGTCGTTGAGGGTCTGCTGGACGGCCCGCGCGAAGAGCTTGGCGTCGAGACCGAGCCCCTTCTCGACGTCCACCCGGTAGCGGTACTTCCGTCCCGAACCCGGCGCCTTGTCGAGCCCGGCCACGGCCTCGAACTCGCCGGAGGCGGTGAGCTTCGGGTCGATCGGGAACTGATGGGTCATCAACTGCTCGTACGTGGGCGCGGCTTGCGTCCTCGCGGGGGCCGGGCTCGACGGGGCGACGCGCTCGTCGGAGCGCGAGGCCGAACCGTCCGAGGCCCGCTCGGCGGGCTTCTGCGCGGCGCGCGCGGCCGGCGCGTCGTCCTCGCCGTCGGCGACCTGCCCGGCGACGACGATCGCGAGGCAGGTGGTGACGGCCGCGGCGGCGATCCCGGTGAACGCCCGCCCCTTGCCGCCGCGCCCCCCGACGGCCTCGGCCTCGGGCCCGGCCTCGGCCTCGGCCGGCGGGGCCACGGGCGCCCGACGGGGCCCGGGGATCACCGGCACGGCGCCCGTGGCGGGCCCGTACCGCTCGGGCCCCGGCCGTCCGTTCTCCTCGTCCGCGGGGTGCCCCCCGCGCACCGGAATCCCGTACGCGGGCGTGTCCGGAGCCCCGTGCCCGGCCGCGCCGCGCCCACCCGCACCGCCGTACGCGGGCGTGCCGTGCGCCGGCGTGCCCTGCCCGGCACCCGAGCCCGCCGGGCTCCCGTACGCCGGAGTCCCGTGCGCGGGGGTCCCGTAGCCGGGCGCGGCCGGCGCGGCGCCACCGCGCGCGGAAGCGCCGTACCCCGGAACGCCCTGCGCGGAGGCACCTCGCCCAGGCGTGCCGTGCGCCGGGGTGCCATAAGGGGAAGCGCCGCGCCCAGGGGCCCCGTACGCGGGAGCGCCCTGACCGGCAGCGCCGCGCCCAGGGACCCCGTACCCCGGAGCGCCCTGACCGGGCGTCCCGTGGGGCGGGGTGCCGTGCGTCGGGGTTCCCTGGGCGGGTGTGCCCTGGCCGTGGAAGGGGCCGTGGCCCCGGGTGGTGCCGTGGGCCGGGGTGTACTCGTCCGCGCCGTCGCCGCTCCTGCGGCGGCGGCCCGTGCCGGCGCCGGTGTCCGTCACGGGCGTGCGCCCGGTGTCCCCCACCGGGGTGCGCCCGGCGTCGCCCGCCGTGGGCGCGGGCCCCTTGCGACTATGTCGTCCCACCCCGGGTTCAGCTCCCGTCGTGCCGCGCGTCGTGGTCCGCGATCAGCTCCCGCGCGGCCGCGGCGACCGTCTCCGGGTACTCCATCATCGCCACGTGTCCGGCGTCGGGCAGGCTCAGCAGCCGCGAGCCACGGAAGGCCGCGGCGGCCCTGCGGGCCATCCGGTACGAGACGAGCCGGTCACGGCCGCCGTAGATCAGGAGGGTGGGCGCGAGGACCCGCTCCGCCTGCCGCCACAGGCCGTGCTGGCCGCCGAGCGTATAGGCGTCGACGATCCCGCGCGAGGACCTGGCCATCGCGTCCCAGAAATAAGGGAGTTCGAGCCGGCGCTCCATCTCCTCGACGGCGTGCCGGAAGCCCTCCTCGGTGACCTGGCCCGGGTCCCCGTAACAGAGCGAGAGGACACCGCGGACGCGCTGCTCGGCCGTCCAGTCGCGGGAGAGGTGGGCGAAGAGCCCGGCGACGCCGGGGACGGCGAGCAGCGCCGTCGGCCAGGCGGTGCGCTGGGCGCGCAGCTCGGGGAGGGCCGGCGAGACCAGGGTCAGGGTCCTGACCAGGTCGGGCCGGACGGCGGCGACGCGGGTGGCGACGGCGCCGCCCATCGAGTTGCCGAAGAGGTGGACCGGGCCGCGCCCGGAGGCGTCGAGCAGCCGGATGACGGCCCGGGCGTGCCCGGTGACCGAGTAGTTGCCGTCGTCGGGCGGCGGGGAGTCGCCGAAGCCGGGCAGGTCGACGGCCTCGCCGTCGACGAGGTCGGCCAGGAGCGGCATCAGGGCGGACCAGTTCTGCGAGGAACCGCCGAGGCCGTGCACGTAGAGGGCGGGCGGCAGACCGGTGCGGACGCCGGGCCGGGAGCGCACGGTGAGGGTGAGACCGGGGAGCGCGACGGAGCGGAGCTCCTCGCCGTCGGCGACCCGGACGGCGCGCGGAGGCGCCGGCGCCGGAGCGGTGTCGGCGGTCCGGGTTTCCGGCAGCTCGGTCGAGGACATGGCCGCAATATTACGAGACGATCACGCGGGCCCGGGTGTGGGTGCGGTCACAGGGTCCGCGTGGCGCCCGCCCCGGCCCCGGTCGCGGCCCCCGCGGGGGCGGCTCGGGTGCGGTCGGACGCCGCTGCTCCTACGCTCGAAGGTGAGGGTCATCCGCGCGGGCGGCCGCCCGCGCACGGGGAGGACGGGAAGGAACCGCATGACTGTCGATCCGTCCGAGCCGGACACGTTCCCCGAGGAAGAGGACACCGTGCTCGACGAGGAAGTCCCCGAGGCCGACGCGGCCGAGCAGCACACCGACCTGCGCCCCGGCGAGGACGAGCCGCTCAGCGGCATCACCCACGAGGCGGCAGACGAGGGAGACGCCTCGGAACAGGCGCGCGTCGTCACGCTGGACGAAGACGACTACCGCTGACCACCACCACCGACGCCCACCACCGACGACCACGACCGAGCACGACCGACCACGACCGCCGACGAAAATCCGCCGACGACTACCGCTGATTTGTTCGGTTTAATCTTGAATCGCCTGTCGACCCAGGCGTCCGGTCCGTGAAATTCTGCGTCCGCACCGCGCACACCCGGGTTACCCAAAAGTACGATGGCCGCGCGGCGCGACAGCGCACTGGATCGAATTCTTGGGAGGCCGCGTGAGCGCCATCGAGCAGACAGAGGCAGCACGCCCTCGCGGTACGCGGCTGCCGCGCCGTGCCCGGCGGAACCAGCTGCTCGGCGCGGCCCAGG
Source organism: Streptomyces sp. NPDC007863 (assembly GCF_040633895.1). NCBI lineage: Bacteria > Bacillati > Actinomycetota > Actinomycetes > Kitasatosporales > Streptomycetaceae > Streptomyces > Streptomyces sp. NPDC007863. The sequence goes on along the minus strand of NZ_JBEYEI010000011.1, from coordinate 212,323 downwards.
AGGTCTTCGTCGCCCAGGGCTACCACTCGGCGGCCATGGACGACATCGCCGAGCGGGCCGGGGTCAGCAAGCCGGTGCTCTACCAGCACTTCCCGGGGAAGCTGGAGCTCTACCTGGCCCTGCTCGACCAGCACTGCGAGTCCCTGCTCCAGTCCGTCCGCACGGCCCTCGCCTCCACCTCGGACAACAAGCTGCGCGTCGCGGCCACCATGGACGCCTACTTCGCCTACGTCGAGGACGAGGGCGGCGCCTTCCGGCTCGTCTTCGAGTCCGACCTCACCAACGAGCCGGCCGTGCGCGAGCGGGTCGACCGGGTGAGCCTCCAGTGCGCCGAGGCGATCTCCGAGGTCATCGCCGAGGACACCGGCCTGTCCAAGGACGAGTCGATGCTGCTCGCCGTGGGCCTCGGCGGCGTCTCGCAGGTCGTGGCCCGCTACTGGCTCTCCAGCGAGTCCCCGATCCCCCGCGACACGGCGGTCTCCCTCCTCACCTCGCTCGCCTGGCGCGGCATCGCGGGCTTCCCGCTGCACGCCGTCGAGGGCCAGCTGAGCGCCGAGGGCCACTGACCGTCTCTTTGTTCCCGGGGACTGTTCGCTCCTGGCGTGCCGCCACTGAGCCGTGCGCGTCCCCTCACCGGGCTAATGTGTGCAGCGTACGGCGCGGGTTCATCGCGCATGGCTGACCGTTCGGAGGGACATAGCCGTGGAGGTCAAGATCGGCGTGCAGTACGCACCCCGGGAGATCGTTCTGGAGAGCGGGCAGCCCGCCGAGGACGTGGAGCGCGCCGTCGCCGACGCGCTGTCCGGCAAGGCGCCGCTGCTCAGCCTCGAGGACGAGAAGGGCCGCCGGGTCCTCGTCCCGTCGGACAAGATCGCGTATGTCGAGCTGGGCGAGGCCGCGGTGCGCCGCGTGGGCTTCGGCACGCTCTGAGCCCCGGCTCTCGCCGCTGAAGGCGACGAGGAGGCCCGGAAGGACACCCGTCCTTCCGGGCCTCTTCGCGTACGCCCGTCCGGGTGGCGCCGGGGGCGCGTGCCGGGGGCGCCCCGCCGCCGGGTTCCGGCCGCGGCCGGCGTGTGCCCGGGGCGTCCCACCAGGGCGGAGGGAGGATTGCGTTCCGGTGGCCCGGGGTAGGAGGGGGCTTGACCGCACCACCCGCCCCGCACCCTCCGCGAGGTGATCCACCGTGTTCCTGGAAGCCCTCGGTTCCGCCCTGCTCGGACTCGCCCTGGCCTGGGCCGCCGCGCACCGCCTGCCCGACCGCCTCCCCGCCCGGAGGACCGTCCTCCTCACCGGTGCGCTCGGCGCCGTCTTCGGGGCGCTCGTCACCCACGGGGCGCTCGGCCCCGGCCACTTCCTCGCCACCCTCGTCGGCGCCGTCGCCGTGGCGGCGGTGCTGCTCTCGCTCCTGGTGCGTCCGGCCGCCCGCAGGCTGCGCCGCTCATCCTCCGCCGCGTACTGAGCGCGTGCCGGCCGCCGCGTACTGAGCGCGAAACGGCTGAGCGCGTACCGGCCGAGCGGCTACCGGTGAAGCGCCTGCCGACCGCGAACGGCCGCGTGGCCCGGGACCGTCCAGGTCCCGGGCCACGCGGCCTTCGTACGGGGAGGGCTCAGGCCGCCAGGCCCAGCGCCGCCATCCGCTTGGTGTGCGCCTCGGTGATCCGGGAGAACATCCGGCCCACCTCCGCCAGGTCGAAGCCGTCCGCGACCCCGCCGACGAGCATCGTGGAGAGCGCGTCCCGCTCCGCCACCACCCGCTGGGCCTGCGAGAGCGCCTCGCCCATCAGCCGGCGGGCCCACAGCGCGAGCCGGCCGCCGACGCGCGGATCGGCCTCGATCGCGGCGCGGACCTTCTCCACGGCGAAGTTGCCGTGGCCCGTGTCGTCGAGGACCGCGAGCACCAGGGCGCGGGTGTCCGAGTCGAGGCGGGCCGCGACCTCGCGGTAGAAGTCACTGGCGATCGAGTCGCCCACGTACGCCTTGACCAGGCCCTCCAGCCAGTCCGACGGGGCGGTCTGGCGGTGGAAGTCGTCGAGCGCCTTCGCGAAGGGCTCCATCGCGGCGGTCGGCTCGGCGTCCACGGCGGCCAGCCGGTCGCGCAGCCGCTCGAAGTGGTGGAACTCCGCGGAGGCCATCTTCGCCAGCTCCGCCTTGTCCTCCAGGGACGGCGCGAGCTTGGCGTCCTCGGCGAGCCGCTCGAAGGCCGCGAGCTCGCCGTAGGCGAGGGCGCCGAGAAGGTCGATGACGGCGGCGCGGTACTGCGGCTCGGCGGAGGCCGTGGCCCAGTCCTCGGCGGCGATGCCGGTGGGGCTGGTGTCGGCGTCGGTCCCGCCGGCGGGCGTGGCGTTGTCAGGCGTCTCCATGCACGGCACAATAGCCCGCCGTCCGCACCCCCGAAGGGGCTGGTCAGTCAGTGTGACCGTGCCCTCATCACCATTTCGCCCAACACACATGCGCGATTCCGGGGTACAGTGATATTGCGCCTGCCGAGTATGCGGACATGCTTTCGCACGTTCGGACGTACCCGGTGGGCCGACGCATGAATGAGGATGCCCGGTCGGTGGCCCGATCGGCTCCGGCCCGACAGCCCTTCCGGCGGACCCGCCGAAGGGTCCCTCAGCGGTACGACGCTCGAGCGGCGGCAGTGGTCCCGTGCCACCCGGCGGTGATCTTCCCCAGGATCCCGCGGGAAGAGCCCGGCACGATGAGACCCCCTTCGTTCGCCTCGTACCGCGTCTCACAGAAGAGGCAGCACCCTGACTACGTTCCGAGAGCTCGGAATCCTTCCCGAGACCGCCGAAGCGCTGGAAGCCGTCGGCATCGTCAACCCCTTCCCCATCCAGGAGATGACCCTTCCGGTCGCCCTCACCGGCACCGACGTCATCGGCCAGGCCAAGACCGGCACGGGCAAGACCCTCGGCTTCGGCCTGCCGATCCTGGAGCGCGTCACCGTCCCCGCCGACGTCGAGGCGGGCCGCGCGAAGCCCGAGCAGCTGACGGAGGCCCCGCAGGCCCTCGTCGTCGTGCCGACCCGCGAGCTGTGCCAGCAGGTCACCAACGACCTCCTGACCGCCGGCAAGGTGCGCAACGTCCGCGTCCTCGCCATCTACGGCGGCCGGGCCTACGAGCCGCAGGTCGAGGCGCTGCAGAAGGGCGTCGACGTCGTCGTCGGCACCCCCGGCCGCCTGCTCGACCTGGCGGGCCAGCGCAAGCTCGACCTGTCGCACGTCAAGACGCTCGTGCTCGACGAGGCCGACGAGATGCTCGACCTGGGCTTCCTGCCCGACGTCGAGAAGATCATCAACATGCTTCCGGCGACCCGCCAGACCATGCTGTTCTCGGCCACCATGCCGGGCGCGGTCATCGGCCTGGCCCGCCGCTACATGTCGCGGCCCACGCACATCCGCGCCACCTCGCCGGACAACGAGGGCGTGACGCACGCCAACATCACGCAGCGCGTGTACCGGGCGCACAACATGGACAAGCCGGAGATGGTCGCGCGCATCCTCCAGGCCCGCGGCCGCGGCCTCGCGATGATCTTCTGCCGTACGAAGCGCACGGCGGCCGACATCGCCGAGCAGCTCCAGCGGCGCGGCTTCGCCTCCGGCGCGGTCCACGGCGACCTCGGCCAGGGCGCCCGCGAGCAGGCGCTGCGCGCCTTCCGCAACGGCAAGGTGGACGTCCTCGTCTGCACCGACGTCGCCGCGCGCGGCATCGACGTCGAGGGCGTCACCCACGTCATCAACTACCAGACGCCCGAGGACGAGAAGACGTACCTGCACCGCACCGGCCGGACCGGCCGCGCGGGCAACACCGGCACGGCGATCACGCTCGTCGACTGGGACGACATCCCGCGCTGGCAGCTGATCAACAAGGCGCTGGAGCTCGACTTCGCCAACCCGGTGGAGACGTACTCCAGCTCCCCGCACCTCTACACCGACCTCGACATCCCCGAGGGCACCAAGGGCATCCTGCCGCGCTCCGAGCGGACCCGCGCGGGTCTCGCGGCGGAGGAGCTGGAGGACCTGGGCGAGCCCGGCGGCCGTCGTGGCCGCGGCGGCCGCGCCGAGGCCCCGGCCGAGGAGCGCCCCGCCCGCACCCGCACCCCGCGCCAGCGCCGCCGTACCCGTGGCGGCACGGAGGCCGAGGCCGAGGGCACGCAGGCGACCGCCGCCGCGCCGGAGACCGCCGAGGCCCCCGAGGCCGTCGACGGCCCCCGCCGTCCGCGCCGCCGCCGCACCCGCGGCACCGGCCCGTCGACCGGTGGCATCCCGGTCGCCGGCGCCACCCCGGTGACGCCGGCCGAGGCCCCCGTCGAGGCCGTCGCCCCCGTCGAGGCCGCCGCGCCCGTCCAGGCCGTCGAGGCCCCGGCCGAGGAGCCGGCCGCCCCGCGCCGCCGCCGCGGCCGTGGCGGTCGTACGGAGACGGCTCCGGCCGCCGCCGAGACCCCCGCGGTCGAGACGCCGGTCGAGACGGCCGCGCCCGTCCAGGCCGCCGCCCCGGTCCAGGCCGTCGCCCCGGTCCGGGCCGTCGAGGCCCCGGCCGAGGAGCCGGCCGCCCCGCGCCGCCGCCGCGGCCGCGGCGGTCGTACGGAGACGGCTCCGGCCGTCGCCGGGACGGCCGTGGCGCCGGTCGCCAAGGCCGCTGCCGCCGCCCCGGCCCCGGCTGCCGCCCAGGCTCCGGTCTTCACGCCGCGCAAGCGGCGGGTCCGGCCGCGGGCCGAGGACACGGTGAGCTTCCAGACCGTGGAGACGGCCGCCGCCGAGCTGGCCGCCGCCCGCAAGCGGTCGGTCCCGGCCCAGTCCTCGGAGCAGCGCCCGGCGTCCCGCCCGGCCGCCACCGAGGCACCGGCCAAGGCCGCCCCGGCCGCCCCGGCCGTCGGGGCCCCGGCCGCTCCGGTCCAGGCCGCTCCGGTCCAGGCCGCTCAGGCCGCCGTCCCGGCGCAGGCCGTGGCCGCGCCGCCGCGTGCCCGGCGCCGGGCGACCCGTCCGGCCACCACCCCGGGTGCCGTCGTCGAGGCGGCTCCGGCCGTCGTCGAGGCCCCCGTGGCCCCGGTCGTGGAGGAGCCGGCCGGCCGCCCGCGCCGCCGCGCGGTCCGCAAGGCGTCCAGCCCGGTGACGACCACGGCCCCCGCCGAGGCCGTCGTGGTCATCCCGGCCCCGGTCGCCGAGCCGGCCCCGGCCGTCGTCGAGCCGGCGGAGGCCCCGAAGGCTCCGCGCAAGCGCGCCGCCGCCAAGAAGACGGCCCCGGCCGCCACCGAGGCACCGGCCGCCACCGAGGAAGCCCCCAAGGCCCCCCGCAAGCGGACCACCGCCAAGAAGGCCGCCCCGGCCGCCGAGGCACCGGCCGACACCACCGCCACCGCCACCGAGGAGGCCCCCAAGGCTCCCCGCAAGCGGGCCGCCAGGAAGACGGCCGCGGCCGTGGCGCCGGACGCGTCGGAGCCGCAGACCGCGGCGCCGGCCCGTCGGCGCACGGTGAAGAAGGCCGTCGCCGCCGAGGCTCCGGCCGAGGAGGCGCCGAAGGCCCCGCGCAAGCGCGCCGTGAAGAAGGCCGCCCCCGCCCAGCCGGAGGCGTGACGCTCCGCCCGGACCACCGGGCATGACGGCGGCCCGGCCCCCACCAGGGGCCGGGCCGCCGTCGTCGTACCGGCGACCGCCCTCCGGTTACAGTCCTTTCATGAGCAAGCCCCGCTCCCTGGCCCTCCCGCCGGGCACCCGCGCCCGCCGCCTCGACACCGTGCGCGGCGCGTTCGCCGTGCTCGACACGGCGCCGGCGGGCGAGCGTCGCGGGACGGTGCTGATGCTGCCCGGGTACACCGGCAGCAAGGAGGACTTCCTGGCGCTGCTCGGCCCGCTGGGCGAGGCCGGGTACCGCGTCGTCGCCGTCGACGGGCGCGGTCAGAACGAGTCGTACGGCCCCCGGGGCCGCGCCGCCTACCGCCGCCGGGCGCTCGCCCTGGACGCGGTCGCGCAGGCCCTCGCGCTGGGCGAAGGCCCGGTGCACCTGCTCGGTCACTCCTTCGGCGGGATCGTCGCCCGCTCGGCGGCGGTGCTCGCCCCGCGCGCCTTCCGTTCGCTGACGCTGCTCTCCTCCGGTCCCGGCCGGGTCGCCCGCCCGCAGCGGGTCCGGATCCGGGTGCTGCGGGCCGGGCACGCGCTGCTGGCGAAGGACCGGGTGTGGCGGACGACCCGCTGGCTGGACAGCCGGGGTGAGGAGCCCGACGAGGCGGTCGACTCGGAGGAGGTGCTGGGCTTCCTGCGGCGCCGCTGGATGCTGACCAAGGTCGCCCAGCTGTCCGGCACGGGCCGGCTGCTGCTGCGCGACCCGGACGGCGCGGCGGAGCTGGCCGGCCTGGCGATGCCCGTGCACCTGGCGTACGGCTCCGAGGAGATGGTCTGGGCGCCCGCCGAGCTGGCGGGGGTCGCCGCCGGCATCGGCGCGCACCACACGGTGGTGGAGGGCGCGGGCCACTCCCCCAACGTCTCGCACCCGCGCGAGCTGGCCGAGCGGCTCGCCGCCTTCTGGCAGCGGGTGGACGCCCCGGCCCACCGGACGGCTCCGCTCAGTACTGCGCCCTGAGGTGCTGCCAGAAGCCGTCGCGCAGGGCGCGGCGGAGGGCTCCGTGGCCGCGCAGTGAGCGGCTGAGCCGGGACTCGGCCTCGACGAGGAGGTCCTGGTCGTAGGCGGCGGGGAGGTACGGGTCGCCGGGCAGGAGTTCCGCGAGCCGGTCGCGGCCGCGTTCGCCGAGCCAGGTGGCGGCGATCTGGGCGCCGACGAAACGGACCTCGTCGCGGGAGGGCGGCGGCTCGCTGTCGTTCTCGTACATCGTGACCGGGCGGCGGGTGACGTACGGCCGGCAGAAGTCGAGGTCGAAGGTGCGCTGGCTGTCGACCTCCCAGAGCAGCGCCTCGGCCTGGTTGGGGCCGTCGGCTGCCTCGATGCCCCAGAGGTGGACGCGGGCGCCGTAGCCCTGGGCGGCCTCGACGGCGGAGACCAGGTCCTCGTCGCCGCCGACGAGGGCGGCGTCGCTGATGGCGCGGTGACGGGCGAGGGACTCCAGGTCGGAGCGGATGAGGGAGTCGACGCCCTTCTGCTGGTTGTTGGCGTTGAGGTTGCCGAGGCGGACCTTGACGTCGGGGAGTTCGGCGATGGACTGCTGCTCGGGGGTGTGGATGCGGCGGCGGGCGCCGTCGTACCAGTAGACGCGGAGCAGCCGGCTGTCGGCGAAGATCGTGCGGGCGGTGTCGATGAACGCCTCGATGAGGCCCTCGGCGTCGAGGTCGTAGGAGCGCCGGTCCTCGGTGCCGGTCACCAGCAACCCGGCGGAAGCATGGACGTAACCGGCGTCGACGAAGATGGCGTGGGTGGACGGGGTCTTCGCGACCTCGGCCAGCATCCGCGTCAGGAGCTCGTTGGTGCGCTCCAGGCGGGCGCCGAGCGCGGCGAGGGCGTCGGTGGGCGGTGCGGGGTTCATGGCGTCGTTCATCAGCCCTCATTGTCCGCCGTCGGCCGCGCTACCCGCCAGTAGTTAGCCATCCGAAAATTTTCCTTAGCGTAAGGAATGTTCTGGATGGTTCCGCTGTTGGAGACATACGTACGCCAGTTCTCCGCATGGAGGATCAACTCGGACGAAGGGAGAAGCCATGCGCTTCGAAATCCTGCGACTCGACGACATCGACGGCACGCCCGTCGACTCGACCGTCGTGGACGCCGCCTCCGTCAACCGGATCGTGCAGCAGGCCGCAGCGATCGGCCAGCGCATCTGGATCCGCCCCGCAGAGACCTCCGCCTCGTAACGGGGCAGGTCCACACGACGCACCGCGCCCCCGCGCGGACTCCGCCCTGGCGGAATCCGTACGGGGGCGCAGTGGCGTCCGGGCCCGGGTCAGGCGCCCTGGATCACCTGGGTGACGCCGTTGATGATCTGCTGCACGGCGATCGCGGAGAGCATCATGCCGGCGAGCCGGGTGACGAGGACGACGCCGCCGTCCTTGATGACGCGGATGATCCCCAGCGAGAACCGCATGGCCAGCCAGAGCACGACGTGCATGGCGGCGATGGCGGTCCAGACGGAGATCTGCGCGGCGGCGGTGTCGGCGTGCTGGACGGCGAGGATGACGGAGACGATGGCGCCGGGCCCGGCGAGCAGCGGCATGCCGAGCGGGACGAGGGCGACGTTGACGTCCTTGGTCTGCTTCGGCTCGTCGGTCTTGCCGGTGAGCAGGTCGAGCGCGATGAGCAGCAGCAGGAGGCCGCCCGCGATCATCAGGGCGGGGACGGAGACGTGCAGGTAGTCCAGGATCTGCTGGCCGAGGATGCCGAAGACGGTGATGACGCCGAAGGCGACGGCGACGGCCTGCCAGGCCATCCGGCGCTGGACCTTGGCCGGGCGGCCCGAGGTCAGCGCGAGGAAGATCGGCGTGATGCCGGGCGGGTCCATGATCACGAAGAGGGTGAGGAAGAGCGAGCCGAAGACGGCGACGTCGAACACGGTGGGGTGCCTTGCGGTGAGGGTCGAACGGTGGGGTGTGGGGCACCGGACCGGAATCCAGGATTCCGGCACCGGGGCAGGAGTGCCCCGCCCCCGCGCGACGGACGCGCGGGGCCACGGGGGCGGTACGGAGAGGGGGCCGGGGGCGACGGGGACGCCGGCCGCTGCCGGCACGGCACGCGTCGGCACGAGGCGGGCCTGCGCGACGACGCGGCGGTACGGCGACGGGGCGGCCGCCCGGCGCGGCACGTCGCCGCGGTCCGGGAGGGCTCCCGGCGCTCCGGTCCCGGTCTAGCCGGCGAGCGCTCCGCCGGCGCCGGGGACCGGGAAGGCGCCGGTGGCACGGCGGGTGATCTCGCCGTAGATCTCGGGATCGGTGGTGTACTCGCCGAGCCGGCAGGTCTTGCGGCTGCCGTGGTAGTCGCTGGAGCCGGTGACCAGCAGGCCCAGCTCCTTCGCGAGCCCGCGCAGCCGCGCGCGGGTGGGCTCGTCGTGGTCCATGTGGTCGACCTCGATGCCGTCGAGCCCTGCCTCGGCGAGCGCGGCGATCGCGGACTCGGGCACCACCTGGCCGCGCTTGACCGCGCCCGGGTGGGCGAAGACGGTGACGCCGCCGGCCGCCTTCACGAGCCGGATCGCGTCCACCGGGTCCAGCTCGTGCTTCTGCACGTGCGCGCGGCCGCCGTCGGCGAGCCACTCGGCGGTGAAGGCCCCGGAGACGTCGGGGACGACCCCCAGCTCGACGAGGGCCTCGGCGACGTGCGGACGGCCCACGGAGCCGTCTCCGGCGATCCGCTCGACCTGCTCCCAGGTGACGGGGACGCCGAGCTCCCGGAGCCGGGCCACCATGGCCCGGGCGCGCGGCACCCGGTCGTCGCGGACCAGCTCGCGCTCGGCGAGGAGGGCGGGCTCCTCGGGGTCGAAGAGGTAGGCCAGCATGTGCAGGCCGATGCCGTCGAGGCGGCAGGAGAGCTCGGCGCCGGGGACGACGGTCAGCCCCTCGGGCGCGGCGGCGATCGCCTCGGCGTGCCCGCGGGTGGTGTCGTGATCGGTGAGCGCGACGACGTCGAGCCCGGCCGCGGCGGCGTGGCGCACCAGCTCGGCGGGGGTGTCGGTGCCGTCGGAGGCCGTGGAGTGGCTGTGCAGGTCGATGCGCACGACGCGGTTCTCCAGGGGCTCGGGCACGGACGAGTGACGCTCCAGCATAACGGGCGACACGCCCCCTGCTGTACGGGCTCCACCCGGGAGGCACCCATTACGCACCCCGGGACGCCCGGGGCGTCAGCCGAGCAGGCGGGGTGTCAGCGCGCCGCAGGGCAGGAGGTCGACCTCGGAACCCGCGTCGCGGAGGTCGGTGAGGACCAGCTCGTCGTACATGAGCAGCCCGGACTGCTCGGGCCAGACGATGGCCCAGAGCCAGAGCCCGCGGGCCTCGCCGGCGAAGACCGCCCGGTCGTGGGGCGCGCCGGTGACGTGCCACAGGGGGGTGGGGCGGCCCGCGGCGAGGACCTTGGCCGCGGGCGGCTTGTCGATGGCCATGCCGGAGCCGGGGTCGGGGCCGTCGATGCCGGCGTACCGGGCGCCGAGGCCGACGCCCAGCTCCTCGGCGACGAGCAGCAGCTCGCCGATGCCGCCGAGCGGGCCGGGCCCGGAGCAGGCGACGGCGGTGGCACGGCCGCCGCTGCGGTCGTCACCGGCGTACGCGACGCCGGTGAAGAGCCAGCCGACGGGCAGCGGCCAGGGCATCCAGACGGGCACGTGGGAGCGGTGCACGACGACGCCGAGGCCTTCGATGCTGGGCGGGATCACCGGCTGGAGCGGGTGCACGGCTCCGTGTACGTCGCACTGCCAGGAGTCGGAGAAGAGACCGGGCGCCCTGACCCGCCCACCGCACTTCGGACAACTGGGTTCGCCCCTCATAGGGCTCAACGGTCCTCCCGCGCGCGCCTCCCGTCAAGGACGGCAGCGGCCGATCACCCGTCCGGCCGGGAGCGTTCACCCCGGCGCGCGCCGCCCCCGGCCCGGGCCTCGGTCCCGGGCCGCCCCCGGCCCGGTCCCGGCCCGGGCGCGGGCTCAGTCCAGGGCGACCGAGCCGCGCAGCGGATCCCGCAGGTCCGTGCCCTTCGCGAGCCACCGCTCCTCCAGGGCCTGCGCGCCGTGCACCCGCTTCCAGGCGGCCTCGTTCGGCGTCATCGGCAGCAGCGGCAGGAAGCGCACCGGGTCCATCGGCTCGTCGAGCTCCAGGTCCTCCACCAGCCCCCCGGACTCGGCGACGAGCACCGAGCTGAAGCCGGCCCCCGGCCAGAGCGGGTCGCCGACGTCCAGCGAGGCGCCCGGGGCCACGACCACGCCCTCCACCTGAGGGGTGGCGGCGAGCACCGCGAGCGGGCGCAGCACCTTGTCGGTGTCGGCGCGCCCGAGGCGTACGGTCAGGACGAGCTCGGCGCGCGGGCCCTTCACCGGGTCGGCGAGGGCGGCGGTCGGATCGGCCATCGGGGCGGCGGACATGCCGAGCGTGGCGTAGCGGACGAGCCCGGCCTCCGCGTCGACGAAGCGGAGCACCTCGATCCGGTCGGTGCCCAGGAACGTCACCGCGGCCCGCGCGTCCGGTTCGCCCAGGGCCGTACGCAGCCGGGCCTCGACCAGTGCAAGAACTTCTCCCATGCGGGGAGCATAGATCGCGTATGGAACGGGCAAAGTAAGGGATTGACCCTCGGTCGGCTGATAGTGTTGGCCACTGGTCGGGTTTCCCGACTGTGCGTCACACGTCATCCCTCACGAGGGACCGGCCGGAGGAGGTGGGACTGCGATGGACCGAAGTCGATCGGGCAGTACCAGCCGCTCTTCCGCCGCACCGCACCCGAGCCCGGTGCGTTCCCCCCTCCGGTGACCCCGGGTCCCTGAACCGCGGACCCCCCTCTCCGGCATCGCGTACGACGGAAGAGCGCCCCTCTTTGCCTGTCTGAGTTGCGAACGCCGTCACCGCGATCCTCCGGTGCCGCCCGCTTTGTGGACGACGTCCCCTTCCCGTCCTCATTCCGGGTTGCGCCACGCTCGCCGACGGCCTGTCCGTGAAGGAGCACGCCCATGTCGATGATCCGTGACCTGCGCGCCGCCGTTCGGCCCAGCCTGCGTCCGAGCCTGCGCAAGACCCCGACCACGTACACGAACTACGACCCGACCCGCGACCACTCGGCCTCCAGCGCCATCGTCGACTGCGCGGTCTACCGCGACGGCCGGCGCATCGACGACCGCGCCTGCCTCACCCCGCGCGGCGCGATGGCGCAGGTGCGGGAGTCCGGCGGCTTCGCGTGGATCGGCCTGCACGAGCCGACCGAGGCCGAATTCGCCGGTATCGCCGCCGAGTTCGGGCTCCACCCGCTCGCCGTCGAGGACGCCGTCCACGCCCACCAGCGGCCCAAGCTGGAGCGGTACGACGACACCCTCTTCACCGTCTTCAAGACGATCCACTACGTGGAGCACGCCGAACTCACCGCCACCAGCGAGGTGGTGGAGACCGGCGAGGTGATGTGCTTCACCGGCCCCGACTTCGTCATCACCGTCCGGCACGGCGGCCAGGGCTCGCTGCGCAACCTCCGCCACCGCCTCCAGGGCGAGCCCGAGCTCCTCGCCAAGGGCCCCTCGGCCGTGCTGCACGCCCTCGCCGACCACGTCGTCGACGGCTACATCGCGGTCGCCGACGCCGTCGAACTCGACATCGACCAGCTGGAGATCGACGTCTTCTCGCCGGCCGCGAAGGGCTCCACGCGCGGCACCGACACCGGCCGGATCTACCAGCTCAAGCGCGAGGTCCTGGAGTTCAAGCGGGCCGTCAGCCCGCTGCTGCGCCCGATGCAGCTGCTCTCCGAGCGGCCGATGCGCCTGGTCGACCCGGACATCCAGAAGTACTTCCGGGACGTCGCCGACCACCTCGCCCGCGTCCAGGAGCAGGTCGTCGGCTTCGACGAGCTGCTGAACTCGATCCTCCAGGCCAACCTGGCGCAGGCGACCGTCGCGCAGAACGAGGACATGCGCAAGATCACCTCGTGGGCGGCGATCGTCGCCGTCCCCACGGCGGTCTGCGGGGTCTACGGCATGAACTTCGACCACATGCCGGAGCTGCACTGGAAGTACGGCTACCCGATGGTCCTCGGCGGCATCGCCGTCATCTGCTTCGCGATCCACCGCACCCTGAAGCGCAACGGCTGGCTCTGACCGGCCTGCCGATAGGCTGCGGGCCATGACTGAAGAGCTGTTCCTCGTCGAGGAGGCCACCAAGAAGTCCGGCCTCGTCTGGGTCCGGGGCACCGGGCCCGCCCGGGCGCTCTGGCACGTCTGGCACGACGGCGCCGCCCACGTGGTCGGCGACGGCCCCGGCGAGCAGCCGCTGCCCGGCCTCGCCGACGGCGCCACCGCCGAGGTCACCGTCCGCAGCAAGGACAAGGGCGGCCGGATCGTCTCCTGGACGGCCGCCGTGCGCCAGCTGACCCCCGGCACCGAGGAGTGGGACGCGGCCGTCGCGGAGCTGAAGGGCAAGCGGCTCAACGCCCCCGACGGCGAGGCCATGCCCGGGCGCTGGGCGCGCGAGTGCCGCGTCCTGCGCCTCGACCCGCGCGGCGCCACCACCGCGTTCCCCGACGGCTCGCTCGCCGCCGTCCCCCTGCCGTCCCCGGCGACCACCCGCAGGCCGGTCCCCGCCGCCCTGCCGAAGCTGCTCTTCCGCCGGAAGAAGCGGCGCTAGACCTCGGGCAGGCCCGCCGGGGCCGTCCCGAAGGGGTTGTCGATCGCGTAGCGCCACCGCCCGTCCGCGCCCCGTCGGGCCACGTCGGTGGCGGTGCCCTCGACGCGCACCGGGCGGCCGTCGGGGCCGGTGCCCTCGATGATCCAGTCCACCACGAGCAGCGCCAGGCCGCCGGTGGCGTACACCGTGCGCGGGCGGACCGTGATGGGGAGGCCCAGGGCCTGGAGGCGCGCGTTGGCGGCGTGCAGCGCGTGCCCGGCGAGCGGGGCGCCGCCCGGCCCGGCGGCCAGCACCGCGCCCTCCTCGTAGACCTCGGCGAGGGCCGCCGGGTCACCGCTGCCGAAACGGGCCGCGAAGACGGCGGGCACGTCCTCGGGCCGGGTCGCGAGCGGGGGCAGGACTCCGGACCGGCGCGCGGACGGGGCGCCGGGCACGGCTTCTGGCAGGGCTTCGGGCGGGGTCGCGGACATGGCCGACGGAGATCCTTCCGTACGGGGAGAATCGGACCCCCGACACGCTAGGAGGCGGCCTCGTGACTCACCGAACGGTAGGCCACCCGCCGGGGCTCCCGGACCACGACCCCCGCGCCCGCGTCGACGCACCCGACCCGGACTGCCCGGTGGAGATCGCCCTCGCGGCCCTGCGCGGCCGCTGGACCACCCTGGTCGTCCGCGAACTCCTCGGCGGCGAGCGCGGCTACAGCGAGCTGCGGGAGGCGCTGCCGAGGCTCTCCGACAAGGTGCTGTCCGAGCGGCTCGCGCAGCTCGCCGAGGCGGGCGTGGTGACGCGGTTCCGGCACCCGGGCTGGCCGCCGACCGTGCGGTACGCGCTCACGCCGCGCGGCCGGGAACTCGGGCCGGTGCTCCAGGCGCTGTGGGACTGGGGCGCGGCGACCGGCTGAGCCCGGTTCAGGTCCGGGGCAGCTGGCGGCCGTAGTCGAGGGTCTCCTCGCGGTCCGGCTCGGCCAGCGGGAAGTCCTTGTCCCACTCGGAGAGGACGACCAGGCCCGCGCCGCCGCCACGGGCGAACTGGAGCGGGTACGGCGAGCCCTCCAGGGCCACGTCGAGGGTGCCGCCCTGGCCTTCCGCGCCGCCCTTCACCTTCACCGTGCGGACGCCGCCGATCTGGTCCCGGTCGCCCTTGACGACCTCGCCGTGCAGCCCGATCAGGCCGCGCAGCAGCTGGTCCATCTCCGTGAAGCCGCGCAGCTGCTTGTACGAGGGGTCGTCGCTCGGCACCTTCACGTACTTGTCGTCGAGCTTGTCGGCGGCCTCCGTGTCGGCCTCGCTCGGCTTGCCGTCGCCCTCCTCCTCGTGCGACCAGAAGCCGGCGTCGGCCTTCAGGTAGAGCGCGTCGCCGACCCGCAGCAGCTCGAAGGTGCTGTTCTTCGTGGTCACCGAGCCGGTGGCGCCGTTCTGCTTCAGCCGCATGTTCAGCTTGAAGGTGCCGCCCTTGCTGACCAGGGTGCCCGCGAGCCGTACCGCCTTCGCGGCGTCCGCCGCCGTGCGGGCCTCCCGCTCGATCTCCGGCGCCGACAGCTTCCCGATCCCGTTCGTCCCCTCGTCGGGATCGGGCCCGGACCCGCAGGCCGCCAGGCCCACCGTCAGCCCCGCGCACAGCGCCAGCGGCACGGCCGCCCGGCGGAACCGGCCCACGGGGGCGGTGCGGGCGCGTGCCGACGGCACGGACGGGATACGCGATGACGGGGTGCGGACGGCCACCTGCGCTGCCTCTCGTTCTGCGGTGCGGGGGGAACGGGGCCCCGGCCACGCGCACACACGGCGGGAGGGGCCGCCGGGGTCGGCCGGACGGGCCGGCCGGTGCCGGTGGGGGGCGGCAGACCGCAGCGTACCCGGGCGGGCCCGGCGCCCCCGCAGGCAGCCGGACGGCGGCGGTGCCGGAGCGGGGCGCAACGCCACGGGCTAGCCTGAACCCTGCGGAGTCCGCCCAGGACACCGCAAAGGCCGTGAATCGCCCCACGGGGGCGGCGCGGCGACCCGGATCGTGCGGCACCGAGGAGGCGCGAGGCATGGCGGCAGGCGTCCCCCGGATCTTCGTCTCCCACCTCGCCGGCGTGCCCGTCTTCGACCCCGTCGGCGACCAGGTCGGCCGGGTCAGCGACCTGGTCGCGATGCTCCGCGTCGGCCGCCGCCCGCCCCGGCTGCTCGGCATGGTCGTCGAGGTACTGAGCCGACGCCGGGTCTTCGTCCCGATGACCCGCATCACCGGCGTCGAGTCCGGCCAGGTCATCACCACCGGCGTGGTCAACATGCGGCGCTTCGAGCAGCGGCCCACCGAGCGGCTCGTCCTCGGCGAACTCCTCGACCGGCGGGTGACGCTCGTCGAGACCGGCGAGGAGGTCACCGTCCTCGACATCGCCATCCAGCAGCTCCCGGCCCGCCGCGACTGGGAGATCGACAAGGTCTTCGTCCGCCGCGGCAAGGGCGGGGCGCTGCGCCGCAAGGGCGAGACCCTGACGGTGGAGTGGTCGGCGGTGACCGGCTTCTCCCTGGAGGAGCACGGGCAGGGCGCCGAGAGTCTGGTCGCCACCTTCGAGAAGCTCCGCCCGGCCGACCTCGCCAACGCCCTGCACCACCTCTCCCCCAAGCGGCGCGCCGAGGTCGCCGTCGCCCTCGACGACGACCGGCTCGCCGACGTCCTGGAGGAGCTGCCCGAGGACGACCAGGTGGAGATCCTCGGCAAGCTGAAGGAGGAGCGGGCCGCCGACGTCCTGGAGGCGATGGACCCCGACGACGCCGCCGACCTCCTCAACGAGCTGCCCGAGGACGAGAAGGAGCGGCTGCTCACCCTGATGCGGCCGGACGAGGCGGCCGACGTGCGCCGGCTGATGTCGTACGAGGAGCGGACGGCGGGCGGTCTGATGACGACCGAGCCGATCGTGCTGCGCCCGGACGCCACGGTGGCCGACGCGCTCGCCCGCGTACGGCAGCAGGACCTGTCGCCGGCGCTGGCGGCGCAGGTGTACGTGTGCCGGCCGCCGGACGAGACGCCGACCGGGAAGTACCTGGGCACGGTGCACTTCCAGCGGCTGCTGCGCGACCCGCCGTTCACGCTGGTCAGCTCGCTGGTCGACAGCGATCTGCCGCCGCTCGGCCCGGACACCGCGCTGCCCGCCGTGACCAGCTACTTCGCCGCGTACAACCTGGTGGCGGCGCCGGTCGTGGACGAGAGCGGTTCGCTGCTCGGCGCGGTCACCGTCGACGACGTGCTCGACCACCTGCTGCCGGACGACTGGCGGGAGACGGAGTTCCACGAGGAGGGGGTGCGGGGTGGCTGAGCGGTCGCAGGAACGGGAGAGGGAGCGGGAGCGGGACCAGCCGCGGATCCCCCGCATCCGGCTCGACCAGCCGCGCGAGCGCCGGGCCAGGCTGCTGCCGGAGTACGACCCGGAGGCGTTCGGCAGGCTCTCGGAGCGGATCGCGCGGTTCCTGGGGACGGGCCGGTTCCTGGTCTGGATGACGCTGACGATCATCGTCTGGGTCGTCTGGAACATCTTCGCGCCGGCGTCGCTGAAGTTCGACGAGTACCCCTTCATCTTCCTGACGCTCGCGCTCTCCCTCCAGGCCTCGTACGCGGCCCCGCTGATCCTGCTGGCGCAGAACCGGCAGGACGACCGGGACCGGGTCAACCTGGAGCAGGACCGCAAGCAGAACGAGCGGTCGATCGCCGACACCGAGTACCTGACGCGGGAGATCGCGGCGCTCCGGATGGGCCTGGGCGAGGTCGCCACCCGCGACTGGATCCGCTCCGAACTCCAGGACCTGGTGAGGGAGCTGGAGGAGCGCGGACGGGAACGTGATCTATTCCCGCCGGACGGCGAGCGGCGGAGTGACGTACCCGACCGTTGACAGCCCTTTCATAGCGAGGTGGTCGTCCCCGTACCATCGGACCTATGGCTACGGAAGACGCGGTGCTCGAAGCACTGGCGACGGTGAACGACCCCGAGATCAATCGTCCGATCACGGAACTCGGCATGGTCAAGTCGGTGGAGATCGGACCGGACGGCAAGGTCGCGGTGACGGTCTACCTGACGGTCTCCGGCTGCCCGATGCGCGACACCATCACGCAACGCGTCACCGAGGCCGTCGCCCGGGTCGAGGGCGTCACCGGTGTCGACGTGACGCTCGACGTGATGAGCGACGAGCAGCGCAAGGAGCTGGCGGCGGCGCTGCGCGGCACCACCGCCGAGCGCGAGGTGCCCTTCGCGAAGCCGGGCTCGCTGACCCGGGTGTACGCGGTGGCGTCCGGCAAGGGCGGCGTCGGCAAGTCCTCGGTGACCGTGAACCTGGCGGCGGCGATGGCCGCGGACGGCCTGAAGGTCGGTGTCGTCGACGCCGACATCTACGGCCACAGCGTGCCCCGCATGCTGGGCGCGGACGGCCGTCCGACCCAGGTCGAGAACATGATCATGCCGCCGTCGGCGAACGGCGTGAAGGTCATCTCCATCGGCATGTTCACCCCGGGCAACGCGCCCGTGGTGTGGCGCGGCCCGATGCTGCACCGCGCGCTCCAGCAGTTCCTCGCGGACGTGTACTGGGGCGACCTGGACGTCCTGCTCCTCGACCTGCCCCCGGGCACCGGCGACATCGCGATCTCCGTCGCCCAGCTGGTGCCGAACGCGGAGATCCTGGTCGTGACGACCCCGCAGCAGGCGGCGGCCGAGGTCGCCGAGCGGGCCGGCTCGATCGCCGTGCAGACCCACCAGAAGATCGTCGGCGTCGTCGAGAACATGTCGGGCCTGCCGTGCCCGCACTGCGACGAGATGGTCGACGTCTTCGGCACGGGCGGCGGCCAGATGGTCGCGGACGGCCTGACGAAGACCACGGGCGCCAGTGTCCCGGTCCTCGGCCAGATCCCCATCGACGTGCGTCTGCGCGAGGGCGGCGACAACGGCAAGCCGGTCGTCCTCTCCGACCCCGACTCCCCGGCGGGCTCCGCCCTGCGCGCCATCGCCGGCAAGCTCGGCGGCCGCCAGCGCGGCCTCTCCGGGCTGAGCCTCGGCATCACGCCGCGCAACAAGTTCTGAGCCACGACGAAGGGCGCCCCCGCAGCGGGGGCGCCCTTCGTCGTACCCGGAACCTCAGGCGTACGGCCCCAGGTCCTTGATCTGCGCGAAGCCGAGCCCGTACGCGCTCATGCCCCGCCCGTACGCCCCGATGTGCACGTCCCCGGCGGAGCCGGCCAGCACCCAGCCGAACTCGGACTCGCGGTAGTGGAAGGGCACCGGCACCCCGTCGACCGGCAGCGACAGCGCGGTCCACGCGGGGCCGTCGAGGTCGTCCGCGAGCTCGAAGGCCGTCTCGGTCTGCTGGTCGAGCCAGTGGTCCCGCAGCCCGTGGTCGAGCGAGGCGGGCCAGGTGTGGGCGAGCAGCCCGGAGCCGGCCAGCCAGGCGGCGGAGGAGACGGTGGTGGCGTCGAGGACGCCCGTGCCGTCGCCGGTGCGCCGCACCGGGTTCGCGGCGACCGTCACGACGACGGCGAACCGCTCCTTGTCCGTGCCGGCGACCTCGGACTTTATCGACGGCTCGTCACCGTGGCCCACCGAGCCGTGCTGGACCGTGCCGTCCGCGGCCGTGCCGATCTGCATCAGCCTGCGGGGCCCGGTGAACGCCTCGTCGAGCCCGTACCAGGCGAAGGGCGCGCGCAGAAACCCCTCGGCTTCCACCCGACTCGTCGTCTTCATTCCGGCCGCCTCCTCGTTGCGTCAACTCAAGGAGGATAGCGACCGGCCGGTGACACCCCGTGTCAGGTCGCGTCGGAGTCGTACGGCGGGCGCTCGGGCGCGGCCGGCTTGTCCTGCTTCTTCATCAGGTCGGGCGCGGAGCCGTTGACGGCCGCGGGCGCCGCGGCGGGGGCGGCGGCCGGCGAGGGGGCGGGAGCGGGGGCGGCCTCGCGGCCGTTCACCGCGTCGGCGACGTCGTTCATCTCCTTGCGGAGGTCGAAGGTCGAGCGGAGCTCCTTGAGCTCGCCGAGGTCCTCGTTGCCGTCGAGCTGCTTGCGGATGAAGGTCTTCGGGTTCAGGTCCTCGAACTCGAAGTCCTTGAACTCCGGCCCCAGCTCGCTGCGGATGTCCTCCTTGGCGCTGTCGGAGAACTCCCGGACCTTGCGGATGAAGCGCGAGACGTCCTGGACGACCTTCGGCAGCTTGTCCGGCCCGAAAACGAGCACGGCGAGGACGATGAGCGTCACCAGCTCGAGTGCGCCTATGTCGCTGAACACCTAATAGCTCCTTCACGCCGGACCAGGACGGCCCGGACCACGGTACCCGCCCGGGCTGCCGGACGGGTACCTTGCGATGTCCGCCACATGTACTCGGGCAGGTCCTCAGGTGCCCTGGGCGGAGCCGAGCGTGATCGTCCTGGTCAGTTCGCGGCCGTCGCGCGTCAGCGTGAGGGCGAGCGCGTCGCCGGGGCGGTGGGCGCGGATCTTCACGATCAGCTCCTCGCCGTTGTGCACCCGCTGGCCGTCGACCTTGGTGATGACGTCGCCGGGGCGCAGGCCGGCCTTGGCGGCGGGGCCGTCGGGGGTGACGGCCGGCGCGCCGTCCTTGCCCTTGTCGCCGACGCGGGCGCCGTCGCCGTTGAACTGCATGTCGAGGCTGACGCCGATGACCGGGTGGGTGGCCTTGCCGGTGTTGATGAGCTCCTCGGCGACCCGCTTGCCCTGGTTGACCGGGATGGCGAAGCCGAGGCCGATGGAGCCGGCCTGGCCGCCGCTGCCGCCGTCCCCGTCGCCGGAGCCGCCGGCGGCGCGGATGGCGCTGTTGATGCCGATGACGCGGCCCTTGCCGTCGAGGAGGGGGCCGCCGGAGTTGCCGGGGTTGATGGGCGCGTCGGTCTGGAGGGCGTCGACGTAGGAGATGTCGCTGCCGTCGCCCTTCTCTCCGCCGGCGGTGATGGGGCGCTCCTTGGCGCTGATGATGCCGGAGGTGACCGTGTTGGAGAGGTCGAAGGGGGCGCCGATGGCGACGACGGGGTCGCCGACGCGGACGTCGTCGGAGTTGCCGAGCGGGAGCGGCTTGAGGCCGTTGACGCCGGTGACCCGGACGACGGCGAGGTCGTAGCCGGTGTCCTTGCCGATGAGCTTGGCGGACGCCGTCTCGCCGCTGGAGAAGGTGACGGTGATGTCGCCGGAGGTGGCGGCGGCGTCGACGACGTGGTTGTTGGTGAGGATGTGGCCGCGGTTGTCGAGGACGAAGCCGGTGCCGGTGCCGGCCGAGCCGCCGCCGCTGACGTGCAGGGTGACGACGCCGGGCAGGGCGGCGGCGGCGATGCCGGCGACGCTGTCGGGCGCGCGGTCGGTGGTCCCGGCCTCGGACTGCGGGAGCTGGACCGTGCCGATGCCGCCGTTGCGCTCGACGTAGGCGCCGACGCCGCCGCCGATGACGCCGGTGACGAGGGCGAAGGCGAGGGCCCCGACGAGGGCGAGGCCGCGCCGGGACTTCTTCCGCGCGGGCGGGGGCACGGGCGCGTGGCCGGCGCCCCAGGGGTCGTACTGGCCCCAGGCCTGCGGCGGCACGGGTGCCTGCGGCGGGACGGCGGCCTGCGGGGCCGGCAGGGGCGCGGCGGGCAGGGGAGCGGTGGGCAGGGGCGCGGCGGGCCGCTGCACCGGCGGCGCGGGCGCCCACGGCCCCGGCTCGCCGTAGGGCGGCGTCCGGTACTCGTCGGGCTCGTGCAGGGGCTGGGGGGCGGTCGCCTCGTCGCGTACGGGCTCCGCCGGGGCGGCGTCGGCCGTCAGGGGCTCCACCGGGGCGGGCGCCGCGTCGGTGGCCTCGGGGGCCCGAGGGGCCTCAGCCGCCTCCGTGGGCTCGGCGGCCTCCGCGGGCGCCGGTTCCTTCGTCATGTCGACCCTGGGGGCGGCGGGCGCCTCCGTGGCCGGCTCCGCCACCGCCACCGGCGCGGGCGTGGCGGGCTCGGCCGGGTCCGGGGCCTGGAGGGGGAAGTCTTCCGCCTCCGCCGGGGGCGGCGTGGGTATCCGCGCCGCCTCCGGGGGCGTCGAAGGCCGGCTCCACCAGTTCGGCTTCCCGTCGTTCATGCTCTCCCCGCAACCGCTGACCCGTGAGCGCCCGGTGGTTCGGGCGCTCTGACCGAGGATTCAACCAGGTCGGAGGTCAGCGGTGGGAGCCCGGCGGGACGCCGGACGGGCTGGGGGCCGGGCTGGGCGCCGGGCCGAGGGCCAGCTGCAGTGCGGGGGCCGTCGGGCGTATGAACGGCGAGAGGGCGAGGAGCGACTGCGCCTGCACCGCCGTCCGGAGCCGTACCGCCGTCACCGGACCGGCCCGGTCCACGTCCGCCGGGACCGCGCCCGAGGGGACGGTGCCGCCGGGGACCAGCGGGGCGCCGGCCACGGACTGGGCGCCGCCCGGGGAGCGCTCGGAGCGGTCCGACCGCCCGGTGACGGAGCCGGAGCCCGTGCCGGGTCCCCCGGAGGCGCCCGCGCGCAGCGGGGTGACCGCGGTGCCGGTGCCCTGCCCGCCGCGCGCGGTGGCGGTGAGGGAGCTCTCGACGGGGATCGTGCCGCCGAGGGCGATGGCCGCGAAGGAGACCGCGCCGGCGGCGGCGACGGCGAAGCGCCGGCCGCGTCCGGACGGGGCGGTGACGGTGTGGACCCGGAAGCCGGTGCCGGTGCCGGTGTCGGGCGCGGCCGGGGGCGCGGTGGCGAAGCCGTCGCTCTTCACGCCGCCGGCTTCGAGGAGCTGCTCCAGCGGGGAGCGCCCGGGCTCGCCGGGGCCGCCGGGAAGTCCCTGGAGGCGGGCGAGGAAGCCTTCGGAGGGCTGCGGGGCGCCGCTGGACGCGAAGACGCTCTTCAGGGCGCGCTGCGCGTCGGCCTCGGCCTTGCAGCGGGCGCAGGTGGCGAGGTGGGCGAGGACCCGCTCGCGGGTGTCGTGGCCGAGCTCGCCGTCGACGAGCGCGGCGAGCCGGTCCCCGAGGTGGTGCTCGGCGGGACTCGGGGACGGGGGACGGGTGCCGCTCACGCTGTCCCGGCCTCCCATCCGACGGTGGCCAGGGCGCGCTCCGCCCGGGCCTCGGGCGAGCGGTGCTTGAGCGCCTTGCGCAGGTGGGAGCGGCCCCGGTGGATGCGGCTGCGGACGGTGCCGAGCTTCACGCCGAGGGTCGCGGCGATCTCCTCGTACGAGAGCCCCTCGATGTCGCAGAGGACGACGGCGGCGCGGAACTCGGGCGCCAGGGTGTCGAGGGCCTGCTGGACGTCGGCGTCGAAGTGGGTGTCGTTGAACACCTGCTGGGGGGAGGGCTCACGGCTGGGGAGCCGCTCGGCGGCGTCGTCGGCGAGCGCGTCGAAGCGGATGCGCTGCTTGCGGCGGACCATGTCGAGGAACAGATTGGTGGTGATGCGGTGGAGCCAGCCCTCGAAGGTGCCCGGGGTGTAGGTCGACAGCGAGCGGAAGACGCGGACGAAGACCTCCTGGGTGAGGTCCTCGGCGTCGTGCTGGTTGCCGGTCAGACGGTAGGCGAGGCGGTAGACGCGGCCGCTGTGCGTGCTGACGATCTCCTCCCAGGTGGGCGGAGTCCACGCCTGCGATTCCGCATCCGATGCGAAGGTCGCGGTGGTGGGTGCGGTGTCGGTGGTGTGGAGCTGGTCAGCGGTGTCGGTCACGGATTTCGGCTCACCCGCCGACCTGAGGAGGCGACGCAGCGCCCCTCTCCGATCCACAGGCGCAGCCGCACCTCCCCTATCGGCTCTGGTGGTGTCCAGTGGAGCCCCTACCATAGCCACCTCGCCCGTTAGCTCCGGATAAGAATCTTTACGAGCTTTTGAACCGGCGCCGTCGGCCGCCTCACGCGCTCGTCCTTCCCCTGGTGAACGCCCGGTCCCATCTGCGGGTTCCCGCTGACAGCGGATACAGTCACCGTTGCGCCAACTAAGGGGACAGGAGAGGGCCATTACCGCCAACCGGCAGACGAACTGGGCGTTCGCCGACGCCTTTGTCGCCGAGGACGAAGCGCTGCGCTGGGCCCGCGAGCGGGCCCGTGAGGCAGGGCTGCCCTCGGTGTCGCCGGGCACGGGCGCGGCGCTGCGTCTGCTGGCCGCGTCGGCGGACGCCAAGGCGGTGGCCGAGATCGGTACGGGCACGGGCGTGTCGGGCATCTACCTGCTGCTCGGGATGCGCCCCGACGGCACCCTCACCACGGTGGACGTGCAGCCGGAGCACCAGCAGTTCGCGAAGACGGCGTTCCGGGCGGCGGGCTTCGCCGGCAACCGCGCGCGGTTCATCCCGGGCCGGGCCCTCGACGTGCTGCCGCGGCTCGCGGACGGCGGGTACGACCTCGTCTTCTGCGACGGCGACCGGGGGGAGTACCCGGACTATCTCGCTGAATCGTTGCGCCTGCTCCGACCTGGGGGTCTGGTCTGCTTCGAGGGCGTCTTCGCGGACGGCCGCACGGTCGACTCCGGCGCCCAGCCGGCCGAGGTGCAGCGGGTCCGCGAGCTGCTGCGCACGGTCCGGGAGAGCTCCCAGCTGCTTCCGACCCTGCTGCCGGTGGGCGACGGCCTGCTGTGCGCGGTCCGGCGCGGCTGAGCCCCTCTCCCGGCTTCCCCCTCCGGACACGCCACCGCCCCGGTGCGGCGGGGCCGTACCGGGGCGGTGGGACAGGAATTAGGGGAGGGTCAGCCGACGACCTTCTTCAGGGCATCACCGAGCGCCTCGGCCTCGTCCGGGGTCAGCTCGACCACGAGCCGACCGCCGCCTTCGAGCGGAACGCGCATGACGATGCCCCGCCCCTCCTTGGTCACCTCGAGCGGGCCGTCACCCGTCCGCGGCTTCATGGCCGCCATGCTCGTTCCCCTTCCTGAAACCAGCTCATCTTCAGCCGGGCAGCTCCGTACTACGGAGCACGCGTCACCGGCTTCGAACACATTGCTTCCAGGTCATTATCCCGCATCGCAGGACCCGATGACCAACATCGATCGGCATCGCTTGCGCAACGCGCTCTCGCAAAACCCCACATTTCGGCGTCGGGCCTGCGATACTTCGCCGCCGCGGGTCGCTCCGCGGGCCCCGATTCTTTGACGCAGCTCACATGGGCGGTACGGGTGATCTCCGTCATGCTGGGCTGATCAGCCCATCCACGAGACGAAGGGGTCCCGATGGCCGACACGGTCCTGTACGAAGTGAGCGACGGACTCGCCACCATCACGCTCAACCGGCCCGAGGCCATGAACGCGCTGAACATCGCCGCCAAGGTGGCGCTGCGCGACGCGGCCGAGGCGGCCGCCGCCGACCCGGCGGTCCGCGCGGTGCTGCTGACCTCCGCGGGCGACCGGGCGTTCTGCGTCGGCCAGGACCTGAAGGAGCACGTCGGTCTGCTGCTCCAGGACCAGGAGTCGGGCACCACCGCCACGATGACCACGGTCCGGGACCACTACAACCCGATCGTCCGCGCGCTCACCGGCATGAAGAAGCCCGTGATCGCCGCGGTCAACGGCGTCGCCGCCGGCGCCGGCTTCGGCTTCGCGCTCGCCGCCGACTACCGGATCGTCGCCGACACCGCCTCCTTCAACACGTCCTTCGCGGGCGTCGCGCTCACCGCCGACTCCGGCATGTCCTGGACGCTCCCCCGCCTCATCGGCCAGAGCCGCGCCTCCGACCTGCTGCTCTTCCCCCGCACGCTCACCGCGCAGGAGGCGTACGACCTGGGCATCGTGAACCGCCTGGTCCCCGCCGCCGACCTGCCGGCGGAGGCCCTGAAGCTGGCCCGCAAGCTCGCCGAGGGCCCGACCGTGGCGTACGCGGCCCTCAAGGCCTCCGTCGCCTACGGCGCCGACCACTCCCTCGACGAGGCCCTCGACAAGGAGGACGAGCTCCAGACCCTCGCCGGCGCCTCCGAGGACCACACCATCGCCGTCCGCGCCTTCCTCGCGAAGGAGAAG
This sequence comes from Streptomyces sp. NPDC007863, assembly GCF_040633895.1. Lineage (NCBI taxonomy): Bacteria > Bacillati > Actinomycetota > Actinomycetes > Kitasatosporales > Streptomycetaceae > Streptomyces > Streptomyces sp. NPDC007863. The sequence continues at coordinate 187,181 of NZ_JBEYEI010000011.1, read as the reverse complement.
CCGAAGTACCTCGGCCGCTGACGGTGCCGGACCGGGGCGGGCTACTTCCCGCCCCGGGACGCGCAGTCCGCGAGGTGGTCGTCGACGAGGCCGCAGGCCTGCATCAGGGCGTAGGCCGTCGTCGGGCCGACGAAGCGGACGCCCTTCTTCTTGAGGGCCTTCGACAGGGCCGTCGACTCGTCGGTGATCGCCGGGACGTCCGCGAGGGTGCGCGGGGCCGGGCGGGTCGCCGGATCGGGGGCGTACGACCAGATCAGGGCGTCCAGGTCGCCCGGGGACCAGTCGGCGAGCAGCTTCGCGTTGGCGAGGGTCGCGTCGATCTTGGCGCGGTTGCGGATGATGCCCTCGTCGGCGAGGAGCCGCTCGCGGTCGGCGTCGCCGAAGGCGGCGACCGAGGCGATGCGGAAGTTCCCGAAGGCGCGCCGGAAGCCCTCGCGGCGGCGCAGGATCGTGATCCAGGACAGGCCCGACTGGAAGGCCTCCAGGCAGAGCCGCTCGAAGAGGGCGTCGTCGCCGTGGACCGGGCGGCCCCACTCGTCGTCGTGGTAGGCCGTGTAGTCCTCCGCGGAAAGCCCCCAGGGGCAGCGCGGGAGCCCGTCCGGCCCGGGGATCGTCCCTCCGGTCATCGCTCCTCGCCCTCCGCCGCCCCGTCGCCCGCCGGCGCGCCCGCGAGGGCCGCCTCCAGCTCCGCGATGCGGGCGTCCCGCTCGGCGAGCTCGGCCGCGAGCCGGTCCAGGACGTCGTCGACGTCCTCCATCCGGTAGCCGCGGGCGGAGACCGGCAGCCGGAGCGCCTCGACGTCCGCGCGGTCGACCGGGCGGCTCAGCGGCAGCGGGTCCACCAGCTGCTCGGGGGCCGCCTCGGGCAGCACCTCGCTGTCGCCGCCGCCGACGACGGCGAGGGTCACCGCCGCGACGACCACGACCATCGTGATGAGCAGAAACCAGAACACCAGCGCGCCTCTCCCCGGAGTGGAAAACGTCCCGTGCCGATCGTGCCACGTGCCACCGGCGGTTAGGGTCACAGACGAGCAGGTGAGCGGTGGCAAGGGAGGACATAAGGGATGCTGCGCTTGGGACGGCGCGAGTTCGGGCCGCACGAGCCGGTGATCATGGCGATCGTGAACCGGACCCCGGACTCCTTCTACGACCAGGGCGCGACCTTCCGCGACGAGCCGGCGCTCGCGCGGGTCGAGCAGGCGGTCGCCGAGGGCGCCGCGATCATCGACATCGGCGGGGTCAAGGCGGGCCCCGGCGAGGAGGTCACGGCCGAGGAGGAGGCCCGCCGCACGGTCGGCTTCGTCGCGGAGGTCCGCCGCCGCCACCCCGACGTGGTGATCAGCGTGGACACCTGGCGGGCGGACGTCGGCGAGGCGGTCTGCGAGGCCGGCGCGGACGTGCTGAACGACGCGTGGGGCGGCGTCGACCCCCGGCTCGCGGAGGTCGCCGCGAAGTACGGCGCCGGCCTCGTCTGCACCCACGCGGGCGGCGCCGAGCCGCGGACCCGGCCGCACCGGGTGGAGTACGAGGACGTGATGGCCGACATCCTGCGGGTCACCGTGGGACTGGCCGAGCGCGCGGCCTCGCTGGGCGTGCGGCGCGACGGGATCATGATCGACCCCGGCCACGACTTCGGGAAGAACACCCGGCACAGCCTGGAGGCGACCCGCCGGCTCGGCGAGATGACGGAGACGGGCTGGCCGGTCCTCGTCTCCCTGTCCAACAAGGACTTCGTCGGCGAGACCCTCGACCGGCCGGTCAAGGAGCGGGTCCTCGGGACCCTGGCGACGACCGCCGTCTCCGCCTGGCTGGGTGCCCGGGTGTACCGCGTCCACGAGGTCGCCGAGACGAAGCAGGTCCTGGACATGGTCGCGACGATCGCGGGCCACCGCGAGCCGGCGGTGGCCCGGCGGGGCCTGGCCTGAGGCCTCGTCCCGCCGGACCCGCGGGGTCCAGGGCCTGTCTGTCAGACAGGCCCTAGCGGCCGACCTCCTTGGTGACGAGCGCGACCGCCTCGTCCACGTCGTCCGTGACGTGGAAGAGGAGCAGGTCGCGCTCGCTCGCCTTGCCGCCGGCGACGACCGAGTCGCGCAGCCAGTCGACGAGGCCCTTCCAGTACTCCGTGCCGAAGAGCACGATCGGGAAGCGGGTCACCTTGCGGGTCTGCACCAGGGTGAGCGCCTCGAAGAGCTCGTCGAGGGTGCCGAGGCCGCCGGGCAGGACGACGAAGCCCTGCGCGTACTTCACGAACATCGTCTTGCGGACGAAGAAGTACCGGAAGTTCACGCCGATGTCGACGTGCGGGTTGAGCCCCTGCTCGAAGGGGAGCTCGATGCCGAGGCCGACCGAGACGCCCTGCGCCTCCCGGGCGCCCTTGTTGGCCGCCTCCATCGCGCCCGGGCCACCGCCCGTGATCACCGCGAAGCCCGCCTCGACGAGCGCCCGGCCGATGCGCACGCCCGCCTCGTACTCGGGCGAGTCCGGCTTCGTGCGGGCCGAGCCGAAGACGCTGATCGCGCTCGGCAGTTCGGCGAGCGCGCCGAAGCCCTCGACGAACTCGGACTGGATCCGCATGACCCGCCAGGGGTCGGTGTGCACCCACTCCGAGTCGCCCTCGGTGTCGAGCAGCCGCTGGTCCGTGGTGCCCGGCTGGACCTGGTCCCTCCGCCTCAGCACCGGACCGAGCCGCTGCTCCTCCGGCTTCGCCATTCCCTCGGGAATGCCCATGGCCTGCTCCCTCCGCCGATCCACGATCTTCTCTGGCTCTTGGGTCAGGGTAGGACTCCTGAGGTGACGAAACGCGAAATTACGGGAGACGGGCGGTCAGCCAGTCGCGGAGCCTCGCCTCGCAGTGGTGGATCCGGGCGACATGCACGTGCTCGTCCCGCTTGTGCGCGTAGAACGGGTCCCCGGGGCCGTAGTTGACCGCGGGCACGCCGAGCGCGCTGAAGCGGGAGACGTCGGTCCAGCCGAACTTGGGCATCGCGGTGCCGCCGACCGCCTTCATGAAGGCCTCGGCCGCCGGGTGGGAGAGGCCGGGCAGCGCGCCGGGGCTCTCGTCGTCGACGACGAACTCGGCGATGTCGCACTCCGCGAAGACCTCGCGGACGTGCGCGAGCGCCTCGGCCGGCGAGCGGTCGGGCGCGTACCGGTAGTTGACCGTGACCGAGCAGGCGTCGGGGATGACGTTGGTCGCGACGCCGCCCTGGATCGCGACCGCGTTGAGGCCCTCGTGGTACTCCAGGCCGTCGATGACCGGCTTGCGCGGCTCGTACGCGGCGAGACGGGCGAGGATCGGCGCGGCGGTGTGGATGGCGTTGGAGCCCATCCAGGAGCGGGCGGAGTGGGCGCGCTCGCCGGCCGTGTGCAGGATGACGCGGAGCGTGCCCTGGCAGCCGCCCTCGACCTGCCCGTCGGAGGGCTCCAGGAGGACCGCGAAGTCGCCCTCCAGCCACTCGGGGTGGGCGGCGGCGATCTTCCCGAGGCCGTTGAGGTCGGCGGCGACCTCCTCGTTGTCGTAGAAGACGAAGGTGAGGTCGCGGTTGGGCTCGGGGACGGTCGCGGCGATCCGGAGCTGGACGGCGACACCGGACTTCATGTCGGAGGTGCCGCAGCCCCACAGGACGCCGTCCTCGTCGAGCCGGGACGGGACGTTGTCGGCGATCGGCACGGTGTCGATGTGGCCGGCGAGGACGACCCGCTCGGCGCGGCCGAGGCGCGTCCGGGCGACGACGTTGTTGCCGTAGCGGTCGACCGAGAGGTGGGGCAGGGCGCGCAGGGCCTGCTCGATGGCGTCGGCGAGCGGCTTCTCGGTCCCGCTGACGGACGCGAAGTCGACGAGGGCGGCGGTGAGCGCGGCCCCGTCCTGGGCGAGGTCGAGCGAGGTCTCCTGGGCAGTCTCCTGCGGGGTGATGTCAGCCATATGCCGACCCTAACCCGGCCTCCAGTACGGTGGGCCCCGTGTCCGACTCCCCCCGCCCCGCCCGTCGCGGCCGACTCGCCCGTTCGGCCGCCGCCCTCGCCGTGCTCTGCGGCCTCGCGTCGTACGTCGCGGTCCACCAGCTGACCGGCAGCAAAGGCGCGCCGCGGTGCGCGGTGGGCAGCGGGGACCAGCGGTACGAGTTCACCCCCGAGCAGGCGTCGAACGCGGCGACGATCGCGGCGGTCGGCACCTCCCGCGGCCTTCCGGAGCGCGCGGTGACGATCGCGCTGGCGACGGCGCTCCAGGAGTCGGCCCTCCGCAACATCGAGCACGGCGACCGGGACTCGCTCGGCCTCTTCCAGCAGCGCCCGTCCATGGGCTGGGGCACGCCGGAGCAGATCATGGACCCGGTGTACTCGGCCGGGAAGTTCTACGAGGGCCTGGAGAAGGTCCCCGGCTACTCGCGGATGCCGCTGACGGTGGCGGCGCAGAAGGTCCAGAAGAGCGGCTTCCCCCAGGCGTACGCCAAGCACGAGCCGGACGCGACGCTGCTGTCGGCGGCGCTGACGGGCCGGGCGCCGGCCTCCCTGTCGTGCACGGCGGACCTCAAGGAGGGCCGCCCCGGCGACCCCGCCTTCGTCCGTACGGAGCTGGTGCGGGCCTTCGGCGACTCCGCGGCGCCCACCTCCGTCTCCGGCGGCGCCGGCGCGGGGCGCTCCGCGACGGAGCCGGCCGTCCTGGTCGTCCCCGTCGGGGACGGCTCCGACCGGCGCGGCTGGGAACTGGCCCAGTGGGCGGTCGCCCGCGCGGCGACGCTGCGGGTCGCGGAGGTGTCGTACGGGGGGAAGGTGTGGCGCGCGGACGACTCGGGCGGCGGCTGGTCGAGCGCCGCCCCCGCCCCCGACGCCGCCCCCAAACCCCCCACGGTCCACCTCCGCCTCACCCGCTGACCCCTCCCCCGTGCGGGCACGGCTCCGTACGGGTGCGGGTCCAGGCGCAGAAGCGGAGGCACCCGCTCAGGTTGCCGTTCCGTTGCGCCCACCCGTTCCTCCCCCAAGGACTTCGTCCAGGGGGGACCCCCAAGCGGAACGTATGCCCACAACGGAACGGCGGCGGCGGTCTCCGTGGGGTGGACGGGTGTGCGAGGGGTCGCTCGGGGTGGGGATCTGGGGGCGGTGGGGGGGGCGACGGGGGCGTGGGGGGTGGTGGGGTGCGCGGGGGGCTTGGGGCGCAAGGGGAGTGACGGTTCGGCACAGCGCAGCGCCCGGCGGCGTTCGTCCGCTTTCCTCCCCACCCGACAATACGACGCATTGCCCAGCCTTTACCTTCGGCGCCCGCAACCTCCCCCGCCCCCGGCTCGGTTGTGCAGCCCGCAAAGGCAACGTCCCCACCGTCTCCCCCGTCGAAGGAGCACCATGTCCCTCCCCCTGACCCGCCGGATCGCCCGCGCCGCCCTGATCGTCGCGGCCGGCGCAGCCCCCGTGGTCGGTGCGGCCGGCTCCGCGAGCGCCCTGGACCACAGCCTCGCCCCGACCGGCGCCCTCGGCGGCCTGACCGCCCTCGACGCGGCGAACGCGGGCTCGGCCGTCGACGGTGCCGCGCAGACCGCGACCGGCGTCGCCGGGGCGACCGGCAGCGAGGCCGTCGGCACGGCCGTCCCGGCGGCCGGCAAGGCCGTGGGCGCGGCCGGCAAGACCGCCACCCCGGCGGCCCAGAAGATCGCGGGCGAGACCGCGGGCAGCGCCGGCCAGGCGGTCGGCGAGACCGCCGGCGCCGCCGCCGGCAGCGCCGGCAACACCCCCGCCGGCGGCGCGCTGGGCGGCGCCCCGGCCGGCCAGATGCTCGGCGGCCTCCCGATCGGCTGACGGCCCCACCGCACGCGGAAGGGCCCGGGCGCACCACGCGCCCGGGCCCTTCCGCGTATCCGCGTCACGCCATCCGTCAGCCGAGGCGCTTGACCGCCGCCGCCACCCGCTCGTCCGTCGCCGTGAACGCGACCCGCACGTGCCGCGCCCCCGCCTCGCCGTAGAAGTCGCCCGGGGCCACCAGGACGCCCTTCTCCGCGAGGTACGCCACCGTGTCCCAGCAGGGCTCGTCGCGGGTCGCCCACAGGTACAGGCTCGCCTCGGAGTGCTCGATGCGGAAGCCGTGGGCCTCCAGGGCCGCCTTCAGGGAGTCGCGCCGGGCCGCGTACCGCGCCCGCTGCTCCACGACGTGCGCGTCGTCGCCGAGCGCGGCCACCGTCGCCGCCTGGACCGGCACCGCCGTCATCATGCCGCCGTGCTTGCGGATCTGGAGGAGCTCGCCGAGGACCGCCGCGTCACCGGCGATGAACGCCGCCCGGTACCCCGCCAGGTTGGACCGCTTGGAGAGCGAGTGGACGGCGACGATCCCCTCGTAGGTGCCGCCGCAGACGTCCGGGTGCAGGACCGACACCGGGTCGGCGTCCCAGCCCAGTTCGAGGTAGCACTCGTCGGAGAAGACGAGGACGCCGTGCTCGCGCGCCCAGGCCACGATCCGGACCAGCTCCTCCTTCGGGAGCACCTTGCCGGTCGGGTTCGACGGGGAGTTGAGCCAGAGCAGCTTCAGACCGGCCGGGTCGAGCTCCGTCGGGTCGTCGTAGACGACGGGCTCCGCGCCGCAGAGCCGCGCGCCGACCTCGTACGTCGGGTACGCGAGCCGCGGGTAGGCCACCTTGTCGCCGGCGCCGAGCCCCAGCTGCGTCGGCAGCCAGGCGACGAGCTCCTTGGAGCCGACCACCGGCAGCACGTTCCCGTGGGCGAAGCCGACCGCGCCGAGGCGCCGCTCGCACCACCCGGTGAGCGCGTCCCGCAGCTCCGGCGTGCCCCAGACCGTCGGATAGCCGGGCGAGTCCGCGGCGGCCACCAGGGCCTCCTGGATCAGCGCGGGGACCGGGTCGACCGGCGTGCCGACCGACAGGTCCACGATCCCGTCCGGGTGGGCCAGGGCCGTCTGCTTGTACGGCTCCAGCTTGTCCCAGGGGAAGACGGGCAGGCGCGAAGAGACTGCGCTCACGGGTTGGCTCACTTCCTCAGTACGTACGCGTACGCGTCGGATACGCGTCGGTCCCGTACGGCGGCGGAGCCGTACGGGACCGAGAGCGGGTGCAACGAAAGATCAGCCGTTCTGCGGCGGCAGGGCGGCGATGAAGGGGTGGTCGCGCTCGATCTCGCCGAGCTTGGAGGCGCCACCGGGCGAACCCAGCTCGTCGAAGAACTCGACGTTCGCCTTGTAGTAGTCCTTCCACTCCTCCGGGGTGTCGTCCTCGTAGAAGATCGCCTCGACCGGGCAGACCGGCTCACAGGCTCCACAGTCGACGCACTCGTCCGGGTGGATGTAGAGAGATCGCTTGCCCTCGTAGATGCAGTCGACGGGGCACTCCTCGATGCAAGCCTTGTCCTTGACGTCGACACAAGGCTGCGCGATGACGTAGGTCACGCTGTCGTTCCTCCTCGGTAGGGCTGGTCTGCGCGGGAGCGCGGTGTCGTCGATGCCCGCACCTAGTATCTCCGTTCTTGGGGGCGATCCGAACAGGAGGGGCGGAGAAGCTGTGGAAAACATCGGCGGAGGGCGGCTTGAGGTCCGTCTCACCAGGGCTGACGTGGGAAAACGTGTCTCCGTTCGGTACGTGACGGACTCTGCCGCACCGGGTGAGCGATTCACCGACGCGGTCGGCGTGCTCACATCCTGGGACGCCGGTGTGCTCACGATCACACGAAAGAGCGGCGAGACCGTCCGCATCCCGGAACTCCGCCTGGCCGCGGGCAAGGTGGTCCCCGCGGCACCCGCCCGCCGGCGCGGTCCCGCCGCCACCTTCCCCGAGCTGTCCCGGGTCACCGCGCGCGCCTGGCAGCCGGTCGAGAGCGCACCGCTCGGGGCGTGGACGCTGCGGGCCGCGATTCTGGAGGGGCCGGGCGAAGCCCGTCCTGGAGGGGCGGTGGCCGGGCGACGGGTGGGCTTCACCCGCCGCGCCAACTCGGCCCTGCCGGAGGGCGATCCCGGCCGACCCGTCGCCGAGGCCCTGGAGGCCGTACGGGAGTGGTACGCGGACCGGAAGCTGCCCGCGTACGTCCAGGCAGCCACCGGTGCCGCGTCGACCCAGGAGCTGCTCTGCGCCGACCTGGAGCGGCTCGGCTGGCGGCGCGAGGTCACCGCCGAAGTGCGGATCGCCGCGCTCGCGCCGCTCGCCGACCGCGAACCGGGGCCGGCCGTGGTGCGGCTCTCGCGGACGCTCGACGAGCCGTGGCTGCGCCGCTACCAGCGGTTCACGGAGGCGGGCCCGGCGGTCCGGCACGTGCTCTCCTCCGGCCCCAGTGTGTGGTTCGCGTCCGTCGCGGGCACGGGAGAGGTGCCGGCCGCCATCGGCCGCTGCGTCGTGGACGGCCGCTGGGCCGGGTTCATGGCGATAGAGGTCGATCCGGCGCACCGCCGCCGGGGCCTGGCCACCGCGGTGATGACCGCGCTCGCCCGGCAGGCGCTCGACGAGGGCGCCTCGGCGGCCTGGCTCCAGGTCGAGGCCGACAACGACGGCGCGCGGGCGCTGTACGAGGGGATGGACTTCGCGGTGCACCATCACTACCACCACTACCGGCAGGCGGAGGCGTGAGCGCGGCGTGAGCGCGGAGGACCACCCCCTGAGACCCTCGGACCCGCCGCCCGACCGGCGGCGGGAGTTCGCGGAGGAGGCCCGGGCCGAGCGGCCCGACCTCGCCCGGCTCTGCCTGCTGATCTGCGCGGTGGCCGACCCCGCCCTCACCGAGCACGACCTCGTCGGGGCGGACGTCGAACTCGACCGGCTCGCCGGACTCGTCCCGTACGCCACCCGGCACACCGGCGCCTGGAAGGAGGAACTGGCGGCGCTCCTCGGCGTCCGCGAGGGCTTCGAGGGCGTCCCCGCCGACTACCAGCGCCTGGAGTCCTCGCTCCTCCACGAGGTGCTCCGGCGCCGCCGCGGCCTGCCCATCCTGCTGTCCGTGGTGTGGATGGAGGTCGCCCGGCGCGCCGGCGCCCCCGTGTACGGGCTCGGCCTTCCCGGCCACTTCGTCGTCGGCTTCGGCGACCCCGCCGACCTCGACCTCGCCGACCCCTTCGCGGGCGGCCGCGCGATGACCGGCGAGGACGCCGAACTGCTCGTGGCGAGCGCGACCGGCGAGGCCCTCGACCGCTCGATGCTCCGCCCGGCCGAACCCGGCGCCATCGTGCTCCGCATCCTCGCCAACATCCGCGCCTGGGCGACCCCCCGCCCCGAACGCTCCGACGTCGCCCTGTGGGCGGTCGACCTCGCTCTGCTGCTCCCCTCCCATCCGGCCCGCCTCCGCTACGAACGCGCCGAACTCCTCGTCCAGCGCGGCGACTTCCTCACCGGGGCGGCGGAGATGGAGGCGTACGCGGAGATCATGGACGCGGTGGACCCTGAGTCGGCCGCCGCGATCCGCCACCGCGCCCAGGCGGCCCGGGCCCGCCTCAACTAGACCGCGCCTCCGGGACCGGGGCGGGCGGGCGTCTCCCGGATCATCGCCATGAGGCGGGCGTGGGTCACGGCGTCGGCGGCGGCCACGAGGCCACGGGCGGGCCCCTCCCCCACCGGGGTGCCGTCGAGGCCGGTGACGACGCAGCCGGCCGCGCGGCAGAGGGCGATGCCGGCGGCGAAGTGGACGCTGTCGGCGAGGTCGCCGCCGTCGGTGACGTACGCGGCCCGCTTCCCGGCCGCCACCCAGGCGAGCGCGAGCGAGGTCGACACGACCCGGGGCCGGAAGCCGGCGACGAAATCCGGGTGGGCGAGCAGCTCGACGGCCCGGAAGCCGGGCGCGGAGGGGAACGGCGGGTCGAGGTTCACGTCGACGAGCCCGGTGGCGGCGGTGGGCGCCAGGACGGCGCCGTCCTCGCCCCAGGCGGTCTTCCCGTCGGTACGGAACACCTCGCCGTCCTCGCCCGCGAAGGGGTCGGCCACGGCCGCGGCCCCGCCGCGCAGGGCCACGTTGACGGCGACGAGCTTGTTCCCGACGGCGTAGTTGAGCGTCCCGCAGAGCGGATCCACGAGCCACTGGCGCCGGGCGTTCCCCGGCCCCTGCTCTCCGCCCTCCTCACCGAGGACCCCGTCCTCGGGACGGACGGCGCGCAGCACGTCGAGGATGGCCCGCTCGGCCGCGAGGTCGGCGGCGGTGGCGAAGTCCCCCGCGCCCTTGTCGACCCGTGCGAGCTCCCGCCCGTACGCGTCCCGTACGACTCCGGCGCCCACCCGGGCGGCGAGGGCGGCGACTTCGACGTCGGAGAGGTCTGTCTCGATCATGCGGCGAGGGTACGCGGCGACTCTTCCGGGAGGGAGCGGGGCGACCGGATTCGAACCGGCGTCCTCCGAGATGCCATCGCGGCGCATTACCTCTGTGCTACGACCCCGCTCCCAGGTGCCCGAGTCTAGAAGGGGCACACGGCGCGGGACAATCCGGTTTCGCGGGGGGCGCGGGTGGAGGCTCTCGGCGTGGGCCGCGTCGTGGTCGGCCCTGTGCCGCTCCCGCGCTCACAATGGGGGCATGCCCTTGACCGCCGATATTCTCGTCGCCCTGATCGCGCTGCTCCACTTCTACATCCTCGTCATGGAGATGTTCCTGTGGGAGAAGGAGACCGGGCGGCGGTTCTCCGGGTTCGACGCGCGGCTCGCCCGGGAGACCGCCGCCATGGCCGCGAATCAGGGGCTCTACAACGGCTTCATCGCCGCCGGGCTCGTGTGGGGGCTGATCGCGGACGATCCCACCGGGTTCGGGGTGCGGGTGTTCTTCCTGTCGTGCGTCGTCGTCGCGGGGATCTACGGCGCCGCCACCGCCAACCGGCGGATCCTGTTCGCTCAGGCGCTGCCCGGGGCGCTCGCGCTGTCCGCCGTGCTCGTCGCCGGGTGAGGGGCGCGGCCCCCATGCGTACGGCCCCCGTCCTCACCCGAGGACGGGGGCCGTTCGCGTGGCTTCGCGCCGGGCGTCAGCCGTTGCCCGAGAGGTCGATCGTGGCGGTGCGCTCCGCCTTGGTCTTGCCCCGGAGCGCGTCGCGCATGACGAAGGCGACGTCGTCGGCGGAGACCTCGTGCTTGGAGCCGTCGCCCTTGGTGACCATGACACCCTTGAAGGTGCCTTCGAGGAGGCGGGTGATCGCCTTCTTGTCGTAGACCTCCACGAGGTGGCCGTCGACGGCCTTCATGGAGAGGATCTGCGGCAGCGAGCGGGCCGGGCCGAAGTCGATGGACTTGCCGCCGGCCTTGATGGTGATCCGGCCGGACATGGCGGGCTCGGCGAACTCCTTCATCGCCCGGTCCAGTTCGGCCTTGGTGACGGTGGGCTTGCGGACGCTGACCGGGAGTTCGACGACCTTGTTCACGCCGGTCTCGACCTGGGCGCGGAAGGCGTCCTTGACCGAGATCACCGAACGCTGGACGTCGAGGCCCTGGCCGGGCTTGCCCTCGACGGCGGTGACCTTGTTCGGGGCGAAGAGGATCGTCGCCTCGGTCGCCGACGACGCGGAGCCCCCGAGGTCCCGCAGGGCGACGGCGAGCTTCTCGTCGTCGACCGGGAAGACCGGCTTGGCGACGCGCTCGCCGCCGAAGAGGGAGCCGATCACCGAGACGGGGTTGTAGTCGCTGCCCGCGGCGCCCCGGACGGTCTCCTGGCTGTCCAGGGCGAGGCCGGCCTTGTCGGGGGCGAGCTGGATCTTCTTGCCGCCGACGGTGAGCTGGAGCGGGGTCGCGGCGCGCTTGCCGAGGCTCGCCTCCAGCTTGGCGACGGCCTCCTCCTTCGTGCCGCCGCCGATGTCGACGCCGAGGACGGTGGTGCCCTTGGGGACGTCGGAGTGGTTGAGGAGGAGCCCGGCGCCGTAGGCGACGCCCGCGATGCCGACGACGCCGACGGCGGCGAGGACCAGCTTGGAGCGGCCCTTCCTGGCCGGGGCCGGGGCGGGGGCGGGCTTCGGTGCGGGGGTGGCGCCCGGTGCGGGCTGCTGCCGCTGGGGCGCCGGGGCGGGTGCCCGGTGTCCCTCGGCGCGCGGGTTCGGGTCGGGGCGGCCGCCGGCCGGGGGGACGACCGGGATGCCGCTGGTGAGGGTGTCGCCGGAGATCCGGCCGCCGCCGTCGGGGCCGCCCTGGCCGGCGGGACCGCCCTGGCCGGCCTGGGCGCGCAGGTTGCCGAGCTGCTGCGGCGTCAGGATCGCGGTGTCGTCGGACAGGCGCGGGGCGCCGGCACCGGGGCCCCCGGCGAGCGGGCCGCCGGCCTTCGGGGCGCCCGCGAGGGGGCCGCCGGGCCGGGGGGCGCCGGGGCGCGGGGCGCCGGGGCGCTGCGGCATCGGCGGGCGCGGGGCCTGGCCGGCGCCGAGGTCGGCGATGCCGGAGGCGGGGCCCGTGGTGGGGCCGGTGGGCTGGCCGTCGTAGCGGGGCGTGCCGTCGGCCGGGGTGCCGTCGGGCAGGGGGCCGTCGTAGAGGGGGACGCCTGCGGCGGGGGTGCCCTCGTAGCCGGGGAGGGTGCCGGTGTCGTACAGCGGGTTGCTGACGGGGCGGCTGGAGGGCGTGCTGCCGACCGTGGGCACTCCGGCGGTCGCGGAGCCCGCGAAGCCGGTGCCGGACGTCTGCGGGCCGCCGGGGGCCTTCGGGGCGGGCGCCGCCGGGGCGCCCGTGGGGGCGGCGGGTGCCGGTCCCGCGTTCTTGCGGGGGGCGAACCAGTCGCTGGTCTCCTTGCCCTTGGGCGCCTCGCCCGCGGCCTGCGGCGGCTCGGGCGCGGCCGGCGCGGGGGCCGGTGCGGGCTCGGGCTCGGGGGCCGGGGCGGGCCGCTCGGGCTCGGCCGGGGCGGCGGCTTCGGCGTCCGTGACGGGCTTGCGGACCACGACGGGCGGGATCGGCCGCGAACCCGGAATGTTGATGCGGATCCGGGTCGTCAGGGTGGTCTCGGTCTTCGGCTCCTCCGGCGGCGCGGACGCGGCGGGGGTCTCCCCCTGCGCGTCCTGCGTCGGGTGGAGCGACGGGTACTCGCGGGATCCATAGGGCTGGGTTCCCGACGGGTAGGCTGCCCCGCCGCGCCCCTGGGCGCCGGTGGACGAACTGTCGGTCTCTCGACCAGTTTCACGACTCAAAGCAGGATCTCCCGGTTGGCTCCGCCGCCCGCTCTTGCTGATGCTCGTACTGTCCCGGGCGGTTCGGCGGCGCGCACCACCATACTGTCCGGCGCCGCAGGTTACCCGCCCGGTGCGAAGTCCCGCTGCTCACAGGGGGTTCCCCGAAGGGTCTACGGGGTGTTCTGCGGCAGCCTGCTGACGGTGGCGCAGATCACAGCGGCGCCCATGCCGCCGAAGAGGAAGAGCAGCTCGCCGAGGCCGCCGCCGAAGAGCCCGTCGCCCTCGGGGCGGCCGAGGCTGAGCAGGATGACGGCGAGGAGCCAGCCGCCGCCCGCCGCGGCGAGGCCGAGCTGGTTGCCGGTGGCGCGCATGCCGCCGTAGAAGAGGGCGGCGGTGGCGAGGAGGGCGAGGAGCAGCCCGAGGGGCAGCCAGGCGGCCTGGACGAGGGCGCCGGCGGTGCCGACGAGGGCGCCGAGGACGAGGAGGCCGGCGTACGCGGCGTACCGGGCGGCGGGGGTGTTCATCGGCCCGCCACCTCGCCCGCGCCGGAAGGGCCCTCGGCGGGGAGGCCCGCCGTGGGGAGGCCCGCGAAGAGGTCGGTCTCGCGTTCGCCTGCCGGGGCGCCGTGGGCGCCGCGGACGAGTTCGTAGTACTCGGTGGTGAGGAGGGGCTGGCCGAGGTCGTTGGAGAGGGCGAACCAGGGGCCGTCGACGGCGACCTGGGTGGCGTGGGCGGCCATGGCGGCGCTCTTGCGGGCCGCGTACGAGCCTCCCGCGGCGAGGTCGCCGCCGGTGATCTCGGCGGTGATCCGGTCCTCGTCGACGACTCCGGGGACGTCGTCGACGACGGCGTCCTTCGGGAAGGCGGAGCCCTCGGCCGCCAGGCGGGCGAAGCCGGCCTCGGCGACGGGGCGGGGCACCCGGTTCCAGTAGATCTTGGCAATGGTGTGGGCCGGGCCGAGGCCGGGGCGGTACGCGGGGTCCGCGGCGAGGTCGGCGGCGCGCATGGCGACGCGGTGGGCCTGGATGTGGTCCGGGTGGCCGTAGCCGCCGTCGGGGTCGTAGGTGACGAGGACCTGGGGGCGGGTCTCGCGGATCACCTCGACGAGGTGGGCGGCGGCGGTGTCCACGTCCGTGTTCCAGAAGGCGTTCGCGCGCTCGTTCTGGGGGACGCCCATCATGCCGGAGTCGCGGAAGCGGCCCTCGCCGCCGAGGAAGCGGTGGTCGGTGACGCCGAGGGCGGCCATGGCGGCCGCGAGTTCGCCGACGCGGTGGGGACCGAGGCGGTCCTCGCGGTCGGGGGCCAGGTGGGCGAGCTCGGGCGGGATGACCTCGCCCTCCTCGCCCAGGGTGCAGGTGACCAGGGTGACCAGGGCGCCTTCGGCCGCGTACCTGGCCATGGTGGCGCCGTTGTTGATCGACTCGTCGTCCGGGTGCGCGTGCACGAGGAGCAGACGACGGGCGGGGAGATCGGTCATGGCCCCAGCCTACGAGGCGGGGCCGCCACCGACCGCACGGGTCAGAACTTGAGCCCCGCGATCATGCTCGCCACGTTGGTGGTGAGGGTGGTGATGGAGTCGGAGAGGGAGGAGCTGGCGAGGTAGAAGCCCAGGAGCGCACAGACCACCGCGTGACCGGCTTTGAGTCCGGATTTCCGGATCAGCAGGAAGACGACGATCGCCAGCAGCACCACCACGGAGATCGAGAGCGAGAGTGCCACGGCGGTTCACCTCCACCTTCGGTCGGTTGATTCGAGCGGTTCGTGCGTGCGGTTGCGTACGGGTGGTGCGAGTGGTGCGTACGGGTCGTTCCCGTGCTTCGCGCGGTTGCCACGGTCCTCGGGCATGTGCCCGGGGACCCCGCGCGAGTGCATACCCACGAAGGGGTACCCACCAAGCGCTACGGATCATAACTATCCGTACCCGCGCATTGATCGGCGTACAGGCGCGCGAGGGGGCGTACAGCGCTACTTTCGGCCGTATGACCTTGTCTCAGCAGCACTCTGCCGCCCCACCCGAGGGGCTCTCCTTCCCGCGCCTGCACGCCCGGACCCAGCGGTTCACGCTCGGGGTGCCGCGCGGTTTCTCGGTCTCCCCGGACGGGGAGCGGGTCGTCTTCGTCCGCTCCGGATCGGGCACGGACCGGACGCACGCGCTGATGGTGCTCGACCTGCCGGCGGACGGCGGGAAGCCGGTGGAACGGGTCGTCGCGGAGCCGTCCGCGCTGCTCGCGGGGGCCGAGGAGGAGCTGTCGGCCGAGGAACGGGCGCGACGCGAGCGCAGCCGCGAGGGCTCGGCGGGGATCGTCGGCTACGCGGTGGACGCGGCGGTGGAGCTGGCGGCGTTCGCGCTGTCCGGGCGGCTGTTCGCGGCCGAGCTGCGCGCCGGGACGGCGCGGGAGCTGCCGGTGCCGGGTCCGGTGATCGACCCGCGGCCGTCGCCGGACGGGCGCCTGGTGGCGTACGTGTCCGGCGGGGCGTTGCGGGTGGTCGGAGCGGACGGTTCCGGCGATCGGGAACTGGCGGTTCCGGAGGACGGGACCAGCACCTACGGATTGGCCGAATTCATCGCCTCGGAGGAAATGGGACGGGACCGCGGATTCTGGTGGTCTCCGGAGTCGGACGCGCTCCTCGTGGCCCGCGCGGACGACCGCGAGGTGCGCCGGTGGTACATCGCGGACCCGGCGCACCCGGACCGGGAGCCGCAACGGGTGGCGTACCCGGCGGCGGGGACGCCCGACGCGGAGGTGCGGCTCTTCCGCCACGGCCTCGACGGCTCCCGTACCGAAGTGGTGTGGGACCGGGAGCGGTACCCCTACCTCGCGCGCGTGCACTGGTCGTCGGCCGGCGCGCCGCTGCTGCTCGTGCAGGCACGGGACCAGCGGCACCAGCTGGTGCTCGCGGTGGACACCGCCTCGGGCGCGACGACGACCGTGCGGGAGGACGAGGACCCGGCCTGGCTGGAGCTGCTGCCCGGGGTGCCGTGCTGGTCGCCGGACGGGAGGCTGGTGCGGATCGGCGACGAGAGCGGGGCGCGGGCGCTGTCGGTGGGCGGGGAGCTGCTGACGGACGCCTCGCTGCACGTGCGGGCGGTGCTCGACGTCGGCGAGGACGACGTGCTGGTGTCGGCGTCGGCGGGCGAGGCGGCCGAGGCCCCGGAGACGGGCGAGGCCCATGTGTACCGGGTGTCGTCGGCCGGCGTGGAGCGGGTCTCGGAGGGCGTCGGCTGGCACGGGGCGGTGCGCGCCGGCGCGGTGACCGTGCTGGTCTCCTCCCGGCCGGACGCGCCGGGCTCGGTGGCGCGGGTGCTGCGCGCGGGCCGGCCGGTGGCGGTGGTCGGTTCGTACGCGGCCGAACCGCCGCTGCGGGCCCGGCCGGTGCTCACGGAGGCCGGTGAGCGGCGGATCCCCTGCGCGGTGCTGCTGCCGTCCTGGTACGAGGAGGGGCACGGGCCGCTGCCGGTGCTGATGGACCCGTACGGCGGCCCGCACGGGCCCCGGGTGGTGGCCGCGCACAACGCGCACCTGACCTCGCGGTGGTTCGCCGAGCAGGGCTTCGCGGTGGTGGTGGCGGACGGCCGGGGGACGCCGTGGCGCTCCCCCGCGTGGGAGAAGGCGGTGCTGCGGGACTTCACGGTGACGCTGGAGGACCAGGTGGCGGCGGTGCGGGCGCTCGCGGAGCGGTTCCCGCTGGACCTGGACCGGGTGGCGGTGCGGGGCTGGTCGTTCGGCGGCTATCTGGCGGGGCTCGCGGTGCTGCGGCGGCCCGACGTCTTCCACGCCGCGGTGGTGGGGGCGCCGGTGACGGACTGGCGGCTGTACGACACCCACTACACCGAGCGGTACCTGGGCACCCCGGAGGCGGAGCCCGGGGTGTACGCCGCGCAGTCGCTGCTCACCGACGACGGGCTGTCGGCGCCCCGGGAGCCGGTCCGGCCGATGATGATCGTGCACGGCCTCGCGGACGACAACGTGGTGGTGGCGCACGCGCTGCGGCTGTCGTCGGCGCTGCTGGCGGCGGGCCGCCCGCACGAGGTGCTGCCGCTGTCGGGGGTGACGCACATGACCCCGCAGGAGCAGGTGGCGGAGAACCTGCTGCTGCTCCAGGTCGACTTCCTGAAGCGGTCGCTGGGCGGTTTCGCCGGTCACCAGCCGGGCGGGCGCGGGTAGGGCGGCGGCGGGGTCGCCGCCGGGATCCTGAGGACGGGTGCGGCGTCGGGGGCGCCGCGCCCGGCCAGGAGGGCGAGGACGGCGGCCCCGGCGAGCGCGCCGTAGAGCGCGGTGGCGAGGGCGGGGACGTCGAGTTCGGGTGCCCGGACGTACACGACGTCGGGGTGGAGGTGGAGCCGGGCGAGGCGGGCGAGTTCGGCGAGGCCGGTGCCGAGGAGGAGGCCGCCGGCGAGGAGGCCGAGGGGGCGGGTGTGCCGGGCGGCGGCGAAGGCGGAGCCGGCGGCCGTCAGGTGGAGGGCGACGAGGACGGCGGCGAGCCAGCCGGGCGGGACGCCGAGCGCGGCGCCGAGGGCGGAGCGGCCGCCGGTGAAGCGGTCGACGGCGAGGCGGAGGCCGAGCCCGGTGGCCCGGTCGATCTCCCAGGCGAGCAGGGCGAGGGCGGCGACGGCGAGCAGGAGGCCGGCGGCGGCGGCCGGTCCGGGGCGGGGCCGGGTGGGGACGGGTTCGTCGGGGCCGCCGGCCGGGCGGCGGCCGGCGAGGGCGGTGGCGAGGAGCCCGGCGCCGAGGGCGACTTCGGCGAGGGCGGTGACGAGGGGGCCGGTGCCGTGGGTCCAGAGGCCGGGGAGGCGTACGGCGAGGGTGACGGCGCCGGTGGCGGCGAGCGCGGCGGCGGCGTGCCGGGAGCGGAGGGCCGCGAGGGCGGTGCCGGCGGCGGCGAGGCAGAGCAGCGGGTCGAGCAGGGTGGTGGCCGACCGGGCGCGGCCGGGCACGAGGCGGTCGCCGGTCCAGTACCGGAACAGGTCCTCGGGCGAGCCGAGGGCGGCGAGGTCGCGCAGGATCCAGACGAAGGGGACGAGCGCGAGCACGGCGGCGAGCGCCGCGCCGGTGAGACGTGCCGGTCGTGTCACTGTCACGGGGCCGATACTCACGGTCAGGCGCGGCCGGGACAAGCGGTTCCGCGGAACGGTGTCCCGGCGGGGGCTCCGGGGAGCCCCCGCCGGTCGACGGCACCCGCACGGGCCGCATGTCCGACAGGATCCAGTATTCGTATATCGGATCCGATACTCGGTGATTGCCGAGGCGTTAAGCGGCCCGGCGCTACAGCGTCTTCGGGCTGCCCGGCTCCTCGGGAGGCTCCCCGGGACCCGGCTCCCCAGGCTCCGGTCCCTCCGGACCCGGTTCCTCCGGAGGCTCCCCCGGACTCCCGGGGTGCCCCGCGGCCTCCCGGGCCGCCTCCACCGGGGCCGGGCCCTCCTCCAGGGGGTCCGGGTGGGCGAGGGACTCCTCCGGCGGGACGACCTGCTTCTCCTCGGCGAAGTGGCAGGCGGAGTCGTGCTTGGCGGGGCTGTCGGTGAGTCGGAAGACGGCCGGGACGGCGAGGAGCGGGACCTCCAGCTCGCACCGCTCCCGCGCCTTCCAGCAGCGGGTGCGGAAGCGGCAGCCGGAGGGGATGTTGGCCGGGGAGGGCACGTCGCCGGTGAGGATGATCCGCTCGCGGTGGACGCGGGCCTCGGGGTCGGGGACGGGCACCGCGGAGAGCAGCGCCTGGGTGTAGGGGTGGGTGGGGTGGTCGTAGATCTGGGAGTCGGTGCCGATCTCCACGATCCGGCCGAGGTACATGACGCCGACGCGGTCCGAGATGTGCCGCACGATCGACAGGTCGTGGGCGATGAAGACGTACGACAGGGAGAACTCGGACTGGAGCCGGTCGAGCAGGTTGACGACCTGCGCCTGGACGGAGACGTCGAGGGCGGAGACCGGCTCGTCGGCGACGATGATCTCGGGCCGGAGGGCGAGGCCGCGGGCGATGCCGATGCGCTGCCGCTGGCCGCCGGAGAACTGGTGCGGATAGCGGTTGATGTACTCGGGGTTGAGGCCGACGACGTCGAGCAGGTCCTGGACCTTGCGGCGCCGGTCCCCCTTCGGCGCGACCTCGGGGTGGATCGCGTACGGCTCGCCGATGATGTCGCCGACCGTCATCCGCGGGTTGAGCGAGGTGTACGGGTCCTGGAAGACCATCTGGATGTTGCGGCGGACGGCCTTGAGGGCGCGCGGGGAGAGCTTGGTGAGGTCCTCGCCCTTGTACTTGATCGAGCCGGAGGTCGGCTTCTCCAGGTTGACCAGCATCTTCGCGACCGTCGACTTGCCGCAGCCGGACTCGCCGACGATGCCGAGGGTCTCGCCGGCGGCGAGGTCGAAGTCGACGCCGTCGACGGCCCTGACCGCGCCGACCTGCTTCTTGAAGAGGATGCCCTGGGTCAGCGGGTAGTGCTTGTGCAGGTCCCGGACCTCGAGAATCGCCTCAGCCATGGAGGCACTCCTTCCAGAAGTGGCAGGCGCTGGAGCGCGGGACGGGCGACTCGGTGACCTCGTACAGCGGGGGCACGTCGGTGCGGCAGACGTCCTGGGCCATCGGGCAGCGCGGGTTGAAGGCGCAGCCGGGCGGGATGGCGAGCAGGTTGGGCGGCAGGCCCTTGATCGCGTACAGCTCCTGGCCCTTCTGGTCCAGGCGCGGGATCGAGTCGAGGAGGCCGCGGGTGTAGGGGTGGGCGGGCGCCTTGTAGATCTCGTGGACGGGGGCCTTCTCGACGATCCGGCCGGCGTACATGACGGCGATGTTGTCGGCGACGTCGGCGACGACGCCGAGGTCGTGGGTGATGAGGATGAGCCCCATGTTGTACTCGCGCTGCAGTTCGGCGAGCAGGTCCATGACCTGGGCCTGGACGGTGACGTCGAGGGCGGTGGTGGGCTCGTCGGCGATGATCAGCTCGGGTTCGAGGGCGAGCGCCATGGCGATCATGATGCGCTGGCGCATGCCGCCGGAGAACTGGTGCGGGTACTGGCCGACGCGTTCCTTGGCGGCGGGGATGCGGACCCGGTCCATCAGCTCGACGGCCTGGGCGCGGGCGTCCTTCTTGCTCATTCCCTTGTGGACGACGAACATCTCGCCGAGCTGTTCGCCGACGCTGAGGACGGGGTTGAGCGAGGAGAGCGCGTCCTGGAAGATCATCGCCATCTTGGCGCCGCGGACCTTCCTGCGCTCCTCCTCCTTGAGCTTCAGCAGGTCCTGGCCCTGGAAGAGGATCTCGCCGCCGGTGATCTTCCCGGGGGGCACGTCGAGGATGCCCATGACGGCCTGGGCGGTGACGGACTTGCCGGAGCCGGACTCGCCGAGGACGGCGAGGGTCTCCCCCGAGTCGACGGAGTAGTCGACGCCGTTGACCGCCTTGGCGATCCCGTCGCGGGTGTGGAACTCCACGTGCAGGTCGCGCACTTCGAGCAGCATGGATGCCTACCTCAGCTTCGGGTCGAGGGCGTCGCGGACGGCGTCGCCGAGCATGATGAAGGCGAGCACCGTGATCGCGAGCGCGCCGGAGGGCCAGAGCAGCATGTGCGGCGCGTTGCGGACGTACGGCGAGGCCGAGGAGATGTCGATGCCCCAGGAGACCGTCGGCGGTTTCAGGCCGACGCCGAGGAAGGACAGGGTCGCCTCCAGGGCGATGTAGGTGCCGAGGGCGATGGTGGCGACGACGATGACGGGCGCGAGGGCGTTGGGCGTGATGTGCCGGAGCAGCATCCGGGAGTTGGAGGCGCCGAGCGCGCGGGCGGCCTGCACGTAGTCGTTCTGTTTGGCGGTGATCACCGAGCCGCGGGCGATCCGGGAGAGCTGCGGCCAGCCGAGCAGCACCATGAAGCCGATGACGGGCCAGACGGTGTTGTTGCTGACGACGGAGAGCAGGACCAGGCCGCCGAGGACGACGGGGATGGCGAAGAAGATGTCGGTGATCCGGGAGAGGATGCCGTCCCAGGCGCCGCCGAAGAAGCCGGCGAGGCCGCCGAGGGTGGCGCCGAGGAGGGTCACGCCGAGGGTGGCGAAGACGCCGACCTGGATGGAGGCCCTGGCTCCGTAGACGGTGCGGGTGTAGACGTCGCAGCCCTGCCCGTTGAAGCCGAAGGGGTGGCCGGGCTGGGAGCCCTCCTGGGCCTTGGAGAGGTCGCAGTCGAGGGGGTCGCCGGAGGCGATCAGGGACGGCCAGATCGCGATGATCGCCAGGAAGAGGATGATCAGGCCGGAGATGATGAAGATCGGGTTGCGGCGCAGGTCGTGCCAGGCGTCGGACCAGAGGGAGCGGGGCTTGTTGTCCGGTCCGGTGCCCTGGGGGCCGGCCGGGTTCTTCTCCAGGGTCTCGGCCTCCTCCATGGCGAGGTCGGTGGCTCCCCCGGCGCCGGTCGCGGCGATCGCGCGACCCTCTTCCAGCGGTTCGAGCGGCTCAGGCATAGCGAATCCTCG
The DNA here is from genome assembly GCF_040633895.1 of Streptomyces sp. NPDC007863. NCBI lineage: Bacteria > Bacillati > Actinomycetota > Actinomycetes > Kitasatosporales > Streptomycetaceae > Streptomyces > Streptomyces sp. NPDC007863. The sequence goes on along the minus strand of NZ_JBEYEI010000011.1, from coordinate 165,701 downwards.
GGTCAAGGACGGCGTACAGGAGGTCCACCAGGAGGTTGGCCAGCAGGAAGATCAGGACGAGGATCGTCACGAAGCCGACCACGGTCTGGGTGTTCTGCCGGACGATGCCCTGGTAGAGCTGGTAGCCGACGCCGTGGATGTTGAAGATCCGTTCGGTGACGATGGCGCCGCCCATGAGCGCGCCGACGTCGGCGCCGATGAAGGTGACCACCGGGATGAGGCTGTTGCGCAGCAGGTGGCGGCTGATGACCCGGCGGCGCGGGAGGCCCTTGGCGACGGCGGTGCGGACGTAGTCGGCGCGCTTGTTCTCGGCGATCGAGGTGCGGGTGAGCCGGGTGACGTACGCGAGCGAGACCGAGGCGAGGACCAGGCCGGGGACGATCAGTTCGTCGAAGGTGGCGGCGGGTGAGACGGCCGGGTCGATCCAGCCCCACTTCACGCCGAACAGCAGCTGGACGAGCAGGCCGGTGACGAAGGTGGGGACGGAGAGGACGACCAGGGTCAGCAGCAGGACGGTGGTGTCGATGGGGCGGCCGCGCTTGAGGCCGGTGATGACGCCGAGGCTGATGCCGATGACGATCTCGAAGAAGATGGCGACGATGGTGAGCCGGATGGTGACCGGGAAGGCGGCGGCCATCAGTTCGGTGACCGGCTGCCCGTTGAACGCGGTGCCGAAGTCGCCGGTGAAGACGTTGCCCATGTAGGTCAGGTATTGCTGCCAGACGGGCTTGTCGAGGCCGAACTCCTGCCTCAGACGGGCGGCGGTCGCCGGGTCGCAGGCGCGGTCGCCGCAGAGTCCGGCGATGGGATCGCCCATCACGTTCACCATCAGGAAGATCAACAGCGTGGCGCCGAAGAAGACCGGGATCATCTGCAGCAGCCGCCGGATCACGTATCGACCCACGGAAACCTCCAGGGAGGGGGAAGACGTACGGCCCGGCGCGGGGGTCCGCGTGCCGGGCCGTGCGCCACCGGCCTACGACGACGTCACTTGACCTTGATCTGGTCGTAGACCGGGACGCTGAACGGGTTGAGGGTGACGTTCTCGACCCGGTCGGAGAAGCCGGCGCTGCCGTTCTGGTACCAGAGCGGGATGGCTCCCATGTCGTCGCGGAGGACCTCCTCAGCCTGCTGGAAGAGCCCGACGGCCTTCGGGATGTCGGACTCGGCGTTGGCCTGGTCCACGAGCTTGTCGAACTCCTCGCTGGTGTACTTGCCGTCGTTGGACGAGGCGTTGGTGTAGTACAGCGGCTGCAGGAAGTTCTGGATCAGCGGGTAGTCCATCTGCCAGCCGGCCCGGAAGGGCCCGGTCATCTTCTGGGTGGTGACCTGGGTGCGGTAGTCGGCGAAGGTGCCGATCGGGTTGCCGACGCAGGCCGTGTTGTTGCCGAGGGCCCGGTTGATGGAGTTGCAGACGGCGTCCACCCACTCCTTGTGGGAGCCGGTGTCGGCGTTGTACGAGATCTTCATGGTGCCGCCGGGGATGCCGCCGCCCTCGGTGACCAGCTTCTTCGCCTCGGCGGCGTCGTACTTGCAGAAGTCGCCGCAGATGTCCTTGAAGCCGCCCTCCTCGCCGAGGACCGGGGAGGTCCAGTCGACGGCGGGGGTACGGGTCTTCTGGAAGATCGTCTCGGTGATCTGCTCGCGGTCGATGGCCATCGACAGGCCCTGGCGGAGCTTCTCCTGGCCCGGCTTGTTCCACGCGTCGTCGTAGAACGGGAAGGAGAGGGTCTGGATGATGCCGGCCGGGACGTTGATGTACCGGTCGCCGAGGTCGGCGGAGACGTTCTTCAGCTGGGCGGCGGGGACGTCGTCGACGAGGTCGAGGTTGCCGGCGATCAGGTCGGTGTACGCGGTGTTGTTGTCCGTGTAGACCTTGAGGGTGATGCCGCCGTTCTGGGCCTTGTCCTCACCGGGGTAGTCGTCCCAGCGCTTGAGCTCCATCTGGGAGCCCTTGGAGTACGAGTCGATGGTGTACGGGCCGTTGCCCACGGGCTTCGACAGCCAGGCGTCGTGGTCGTCGAAGAACGCCTTGGGGAGCGGCGCGAAGGCCGCGTAGCCGAGGGTGTCCGGCCAGGTCGAGAACTTCTGGGAGAGCTTCACCGTGAAGGTCTGCGGGCCGGTGACCTTGAGGCCGGACATGGTCTCGGCGGTGGCCTCGCCCTTTTCGGGGTGGACCTCGTCGTAGCCCTCGATCTGGCCGAAGAAGAAGGCGTTCTTCTGGTTGTTCTTGAGGTGGGCGCCGTAGTTCCAGGCGTCGACGAAGGACTGGGCGGTGACCTTCTCGCCGTTGGAGAAGGTCCAGCCGTCCTTGACGGTGATGGTGAAGTTGGTCGAGTCTGTCGTCTCGATCTTCTCGGCGAGCCAGTCCTTGGCCTCACCGGTCTTCGGGTCGTACTGCTTGAGCCCGCGGAAGATCATCGACAGGACCTTGCCGCCCTGAACCTCGTTGGTGTTCGCCGGTTCCAGCGGGTTCTGCGGGTCTCCCCAGGAGGAGCTCACGACGCCGTCGGCCCCTCCGCCGCCACTGTCGTCACCGCCGCCGCAGGCGGTCGCCGCGAGGGCGACGGCGGTGGCCAGTGCGGCCCACTTGGCGTGCGTGGCTCCGCGCATGGAGTGCCTCCCGATTGTCCTAAGCATGACTTAGGGCTCAATATCACCCGATATTGACGGTTGTGCACTTTCATGGCACCCAAGGGAGTACGCGACCGGGCGCGAGGACGCGGAAGGGCCCCCCGCACCCGGCGGGGGTGCGAGGGGCCCTGGTCCTTCGGGACCGTCCTTCAGGCAGTCACGGTCCGTCAGCCCGCGTGGACGACGTCCCGCTCCTCGGCGAAGTGGCACGCCGACTCGTGGGCCGCGAGGGTGTCCTGGCCGCGGAAGCGCTCCGGGATCGCCAGGACCGGGACCTCGGTGGAGCACTTCTCCTGGGCCTTCCAGCACCGGGTGCGGAAGCGGCAGCCCGACGGCGGGTTCGCCGGCGAGGGCACGTCGCCCGTGAGGATGATCCGGTCGCGGTTGGCACGGGCCTGCGGGTCCGGCACCGGCACCGCGGAGAGCAGCGCCTGGGTGTACGGGTGCGTCGGGTGGTCGTAGATCTCCGAGTCCGTACCGATCTCGGCGAGCTTGCCGAGGTACATGACGCCCACGCGGTCCGAGATGTGCCGGACGATCGACAGGTCGTGCGCGATGAAGACGTAGGACAGGTTGAACTCGTCCTGGAGCTTCTCCATCAGGTTGATGACCTGCGCCTGGACGGAGACGTCCAGGGCCGAGACCGGCTCGTCGCAGATGATGATCTCCGGGTTGAGCGCGAGGCCGCGGGCGATGCCGATGCGCTGGCGCTGACCGCCGGAGAACTGGTGCGGGTACCGGTTGATGTACTCCGGGTTCAGACCGACGACGTCGAGGAGCTCCTGCACCTTGCGGCGCCGCTCGCCCTTCGGGGCCACCTCGGGGTGGATGTCGAAGGTCTCGCCGATGATGTCGCCGACCGTCATGCGCGGGTTCAGCGAGGTGTACGGGTCCTGGAACACCATCTGGATGTTCCGGCGGACGGCCTTCAGGGCACGGCCGGACAGCTTGGTGATGTCCTGGCCCTTGTAGAAGACCTCGCCCGCGGTGGCCCGCTCCAGGTTCATCAGGAGCTTGGCGACCGTGGACTTGCCACAGCCGGACTCGCCCACGATGCCGAGGGTCTCGCCCTGGTAGAGGTCGAAGGAGACCCCGTCCACGGCCTTGACCGCACCGACCTGCTTCTTGAAGAGGATGCCCTGCGTCAGCGGGAAGTGCTTCTTCAGGTTGCGCACCTGGAGGATCGGCTCCCCACGCTGGACGGGGACGTCCAGGGCGGCGGCCACGGCCTCGTCGTTCTTGCTGAGGTCAGCCATGGATCGTCTCCTTCCAGAAGTGGCAGGCGCTCTTGCGGCCCGGCAGATCGGCGCCGTCCTGCTCGGTGACCGGCACCAGGGCCGGGATCTCCGTACGGCAGAGGTCGGTGGCCTTGGGGCAGCGCGGGTTGAAGGCGCAGCCCGTGGGGACCTTGAGCAGGTTGGGCGGCAGGCCCTTGATCGCGTACAGCTCCTGGCCCTTCTGGTCCAGGCGCGGGATCGAGTCGAGCAGACCCCGGGTGTACGGGTGGGCGGGGCGCGCGTACAGCTCGTGGACGGGCGCCTGCTCGACGATGCGGCCGGCGTACATCACGGCGATCTTGTCCGCGACGTCGGCGACGACGCCGAGGTCGTGGGTGATCAGGATCAGGCCCATGTTGTACTCGCGCTGGAGCTCCGCGAGGAGGTCCATGACCTGGGCCTGGACCGTCACGTCGAGGGCCGTGGTCGGCTCGTCGGCGATGATGAGGTCCGGCTCCAGGGCGAGCGCCATGGCGATCATGATGCGCTGGCGCATACCGCCGGAGAACTGGTGGGGGTAGTCGCCGACCCGCGCCTTGGCGGCGGGGATCTTGACCTTGTCCATCAGCTCGATGGCCTTGAGCTTGGCTTCCTTCTTGGACATGCCCTGGTGGACGCGGAACATCTCGCCGAGCTGGTACCCGACGGTGAGGACCGGGTTCAGCGAGGAGAGCGCGTCCTGGAAGATCATCGCGATCTTGCGGCCGCGGATCTTCCGGCGCTCCTCGTCCGCCATCTTGAGCATGTCCTCGCCGCGGAAGAGGATCTCGCCCTTGGGGATCCGGCCGGGCGGCATGTCGAGGATGCCCATGATGGCCTGGGCGGTGACGGACTTGCCGGAGCCGGACTCGCCGAGGACGGCGAGGGTCTCGCCGGCGCTCACCGAGTAGTTGACGCCGTTGACCGCCTTGGCCACACCGTCACGGGTGTGGAACTCGACGTGCAGGTCCTTGACTTCGAGCAGCGGCCCGTTGTGCTCGGCGCTCTCGCGCGGCGTCGGGACGGACGCGGTCTTGTTCATGGTGCTCACGTTTTACGCCCTCCTCAGCGCAGCTTGGGGTCGAGGGCGTTGCGAACGGCTTCGCCGAGCATGATGAACGCCAGGACGGTGATGCTCAGCATGATCGACGGCCAGAGCAGCACGTGCGGAGCGACGCGGATCTGGTCGACCGCGGTGGAGACGTCGACACCCCAGGAGACGGTCGGGGCGGCGAGGCCGAGGCCCAGGTAGGACAGGGTCGCCTCGGCCGAGATGTAGCCGCCGAGGGCGATGGTGGCGACGACGATCAGCGGCGCCATGGCGTTCGGCAGGATGTGCCGGAAGAGGATCCGGGTGGTGCCGGCGCCGAGGGCCTTGGCCGCGTGCACGTAGTCGGCCTGCTTGACCGTGATCACGGCACCGCGCATGACGCGGGCCATCTGGGTCCAGCCGAGGAAGGCGAGGGCGCCGACGACGACCCAGACCGTGCGCTCGGTGAAGGACTGCAGGACGACCATGGCGCCGAGCAGGAACGGGATGCCGAAGAAGATGTCGGTGATCCGGGAGAGGACCGCGTCCCAGACGCCGCCGAAGTAGCCGGCGATCATGCCCATCAGGCCGCCGAGGACGGTGACGATGGCGGTGACGCAGATGCCGACGATGATCGAGGCACGCGTGCCGTGGATCAGGCGGGCGTAGACGGAACGGCCCTGCTGGTCGTAGCCGAACCAGCCCTCGGAACCGATGTTCCCCAGCTCCGGCTTGCCCAGGAAGTGCTTCACCAGGTCACCCGCGGTGGGCGAGGCGCTCGTGAAGAGGGTGGGCCAGGCGGCGATCAGCAGCAGGAAGGCGATCAGCACCGACGAGACGAGGAAGTACGGGTTGCGGCGGAGGTCGGCCCAGGCGTCGCCCCAGAGGGAGCGGGCCTTGTCCTGCTTCGGCGCTTCCTTCGGCTCCGTCACCGAGGGGGGTGCGACGGTGTCGTCGACGGCAGCGGCGGTCTTGGTCACGTCAGGCATACCGGATCCTCGGGTCCAGGACCGCGTACAGCAGGTCGATGAGCAGGCTGGTGATCAGGTAGACGAGCACCAGGACGGTGACGAGACCGACCAGGGTCGTGCCCTCGCGCCGGGTGATCGACTCGGCGATCAGACCACCGACGCCCTTCACGTTGAAGATGCGCTCGGTGACGATCGCGCCGCCCATGAGGGCGCCGATGTCGGTACCGAGGAAGGTGACGACCGGGATCATCGAGTTGCGCATGAGGTGGACGCCGATGACGCGGCGCTTCGGGAGGCCCTTCGCGATCGCCGTACGCATGTAGTCGGCGCGCAGGTTCTCCGCCATGGAGGTGCGGGTCAGCCGGGCCACGTAGGCGAGTGAGAGACCACCGAGCACGACGGCTGGGGCGATCATCTCGGACCACAGGTTCTCGTTGCTGACGTTGGGCGCGATCCAGCCCAGGTTGTCCGCGAAGATCATCTTGATGAAGAAGCCCAGCACGAAGACCGGGATCGAGATGATCAGCAGGGTGAAGAGGAGAACGGCGTTGTCCGCGAGGCGGCCGGCGCGGAGGCCGGCGATGATGCCGAGGCCGATGCCGAAGATCAGCTCGAACACGAAGGCCATGGCGGCCAGCTGGAGCGTGACCGGGAACGCGTCGCCCAGAACCTCGGTCACGGGGCGATCGTTGCGGATCTGCGTCCCGAAGTCGAAGTGCAGGATGATGCCGCTCATGTAATCCCAGTACTGCTTCCACAGTGGCTGGTCCAGACCGAGCTTGTGTCTGATCGCCTCGATGGTCGAAGGGCTCGCGCCCTTGTCGCCGAACAGACCGGCCACGGGGTCGCCGGGCAGGCTGTAGACCATGAGGAAGATCAGCAGGGTTGTCCCGAAGAAGACCGGGATCATCTGGAGCAGTCGTCGTGCGACATAGCGCCCCATCATGCCTCCGTTGAGATGTGACGGCCGCAGCCGACGGGCCCTCCCACGACATGGCTGCCCGGATTCGGACAGCGTGATGCCACGGAAGGGCCCCCCAGCCACTGCGTAAGGCACCGCACACGGGACTGACGATCCGTCAGTCCCGTGACGGCATGCGGACTACGCTCGGGTGATTACTTCTGCTTGACCTCGACGCCGGTCAGGATCGGGTCGCCGTCCTGGCCGTAGGCGACGCCGGAAACCTTCTCCGAGAAGCCCGCGTTGACCTTGTAGTACCAGAGCGGGATGGACGGCATGTAGTTCACCAGGTCCTTCTCGATCGCCTGGTACTCCTTGACGGACTCCTCAAGGGTCTTGGCGGAGTCGGCCTTGGCGATCTTGGCGTCCAGCTCCTTGTTGGAGAAGCCGCCCTGGTTGCCGCCCGCACCCGTGCGGAACAGGTCCGAGATGAAGTTGGCGTTCACCGGGTAGTCCAGCACCCAGCCGGAGCGGTACAGGGACTTGACCTGCTGGTTCTTACGAGCCGTCAGGTCGGCCTGGAAGTCCGGCTTGCTGTCGCCGACACACTCGACGTTGGTGGCCTGGGTGATGGAGTTGCAGACCGCGTCCACCCACTCCTTGTGGCCGCCGTCGGCGTTGAACTGGATGGAGATCTTGTTGTTCGGGACGCCACCGCCGGCCGCGATGAGCTCCTTGGCCTTCGCCGGGTCGAACTTGGTGACCTCGACCGCGTTCGGCTGGTAGCCGAGCACGCCCTTGGCGACCCAGCCGGTGGCGGGCTCGCGGGTGCCGTTGAGCACCGTCTTGGTGATGGTGGCGCGGTCGATCGCCATCGACAGACCCTGGATGACCTTCGGGTCGACCGGCTTCGGGGTCTTCCACTGGTCGGCGTAGAACGCGATGGCCAGCGTCTGGATCGAGGAGTACGGCTGGTCCACGGCACGCTCGCCGAGGTCCTGGCGGTAGACCGGCAGGTCCTTCGGGGCGATCTGGCGCAGGACGTCGACGTTGCCCGACTTCAGGTCCTCGTAGGCGGCCTCGAGGGTGGTGTAGTTCTTGAAGACCACACCGCCGTTCTTCGCCTTGTTCGGGCCCTGGTAGTCGTCGTAACGGACGATCTCGATCTGCTTCTTGTGGTCCCAGCTCTTGAACTTGTAGGGACCGTTGCCGACCGGCTTCTCGCCGCCGGCCTTCGGGTCCTTGAAGAAGGACTCCGGGAGCGGCGCGAAGGAGATGTAGGCGAGCTTGTGGGCGAAGTACGGAACCGGCTTCGCGAGCTCGATGGTGAAGGTGCTCTCGTCGACGACCTTCAGACCGTCGAGGGTCTTCGAGGTGGGCTTGGCGCCCTCCGCCTCGGGGTGGACCTTCTCGAAGCCCGCGATGTCCGCGTACCAGGAGGCGAGGCCCTGGGCGTTCTCGACGTTGGCGTTCCAGTTCCACGCGTCCACGAAGGACTTGGCGGTGACCGGGGTGCCGTCGTGGAACTTCCAGCCCTTCTTGAGCTTGACGGTCCACAGCTTCGAGTCGGTGGTGGTGACCGACTCGGCGTTGATCATCTCGAGCGAGCCGTCGGCCTTGTAGTCGACGAGCGTCGAGAACAGACCAGCCATGACGATCGAGCCGTTGGACTCCATCGTGTCACCGGTGAGCAGCGGCTTCTCCGGCTCACCGACCTCGATGGAGAAGATGCCGTTCGGGTCGACCTTGCCCCCGGCGTCCGTGCCCTTGTCGTCCTTGCCCCCGCCACAGGCGGTCGCAGCCAGGGCGACGATGATCGCGCCCGCTACCCACTTGGCGCTCTTGGCACCGCGCATGGGTTTCCTCCTCATGAGTCCACTTGTCACTACAAGAAGGGCACTTCGAGACCTGCCGACACCCCTGACGGCGTTGATCCCCCGGTACCCCGAGTGTGCTCGTGAGTCGGCACTCCCCACAGTGCGTGACCCATTGACCCGAGCTCAATGGAGCCAACTATTAAGTACGCCCGGGCTGTAAACCACACTTAAGTGGTCTCGTTTTGACAACATCACCAAGGCCCCAGATACCGAAATCCGGACAAACTGAGCACAGACAGACACCCGCGAAACGGACCGTTAACACACGTACCGGAGAGCGATGACCGGAATCCGGACGCTCGGAGCGGGCAATGCGTTTGACGAAAAAGGCCTGGCCACTCGCACAGTGTGCGAGTGGCCAGGCCTTTCGTGTGAGATGCGGCTCAGCCGTTCTCGGCGCTGCTGCTCCCGGCCGTCACGCCGGGCGCGGCTCAGGCGTTCTTGGCGCGCGAGGCGGAGCGGCTGCGCTCCTTCTGGTCCAGGACGACCTTGCGGATGCGGACGGCCTCCGGGGTCACCTCGACGCACTCGTCGTCGCGGCAGAACTCCAGGGACTGCTCCAGGGAGAGCTTGCGCGGCGGGACGATCGCCTCGAACGAGTCGGCCGACGAGGACCGCATGTTCGTGAGCTTCTTCTCCTTGGTGATGTTCACGTCCATGTCGTCGGAGCGCGAGTTCTCGCCGACGATCATGCCCTCGTACACCTCGGTGCCGGGGTCGGTGAACAGGACGCCGCGCTCCTGGAGGTTGGTCATCGCGAACGCGGTGACCGCGCCGGCGCGGTCGGCGACCAGGGAGCCGTTGTTACGGGTCTGGAGCTGGCCGAACCACGGCTCGTGGCCCTCGTGGATCGAGTGGGCGATGCCGGTGCCGCGGGTGTTGGTGAGGAACTCCGTACGGAAGCCGATCAGGCCGCGGGACGGGACGACGAACTCCATGCGGACCCAGCCGGAGCCGTGGTTCGACATGTTGTCCATGCGGCCCTTGCGGACGCCCATGAGCTGGGTGACGGCGCCCATGTGCTCCTCGGGCACGTCGACCGTGAGGCGCTCGACGGGCTCGTGGATCTTGCCGTCGACCTCCTTGGTGACGACCTGGGGCTTGCCGATGGTGAGCTCGAAGCCCTCGCGGCGCATCTGCTCGACCAGGATGGCGAGCGCGAGCTCACCACGGCCCTGGACCTCCCAGGCGTCCGGACGCTCGGTGTCGAGGACGCGGAGCGAGACGTTGCCGATGAGCTCGCGGTCCAGGCGGTCCTTCACCTGGCGGGCGGTGACCTTGCGGTCCTTGACCGCCGACTTGGCCTCGGCGCCCTTGCCGGTGCCGCCGCGGCCGACGAGCGGCGAGGTGTTCGTACCGATGGTCATGGAGATGGCCGGCTGGTCGACCGTGATCAGCGGAAGCGCGATCGGGTTCTCCGGGTCGGCCAGGGTCTCGCCGATCATGATGTCGGGGATACCGGCGACGGCGCAGATGTCACCGGGGCCGGCGACCTCGGCGGGCTTGCGGGTGAGCGCCTCGGTCATCATCAGCTCGGTGATGCGGACGTTGGAGATCGTGCCGTCCCGCTTGATCCACGCGACCGTCTGGCCCTTGCGCAGCTCGCCCTGCTCGACGCGGAGCAGCGCGATGCGGCCGAGGAAGTTGTCGGCGTCCAGGTTGGTGACGTGGGCCTGGAGGGGAGCCTCCTCGTCGTACGACGGGGCCGGGACGTGCTCCAGGATCGTGGAGAAGAAGGGCTCCAGGTTCTCGGAGTCCTGCGGGACGGTGCCGTCCTCCGGCTTGGTCAGCGAGGCGATGCCGTCACGGCCGCAGGCGTAGACGATCGGGAACTCGATCTGGTCCTCGTCGGCGTCCAGGTCCAGGAAGAGGTCGTAGGTCTCGTTGACGACCTCGTCGATCCGGGAGTCCGGGCGGTCCGTCTTGTTGATGCAGAGGATGACGGGCTTGCGCTGCTGGAGGGCCTTGCGCAGCACGAAGCGGGTCTGCGGGAGCGGACCCTCGGAGGCGTCCACCAGGAGGACGACGGCGTCGACCATCGACAGACCGCGCTCGACCTCGCCACCGAAGTCGGCGTGGCCGGGGGTGTCGATGATGTTGATCGTGATCGGGGCCCCGCCGTCCTTGGGGTGGTACTTCACCGCCGTGTTCTTGGCGAGGATCGTGATGCCCTTCTCACGCTCCAGGTCGTTCGAGTCCATCATGCGGTCGTCGAGCTGCTGGTGGGCGGCGAAGGCACCGGCCTGCTTGAGCATGGCGTCGACGATGGTCGTCTTGCCGTGGTCGACGTGGGCGACGATGGCGACGTTACGGATGTCGTGGCGCGTGGGCATGGGTGGCTTGCGCTTCTCTCGGATCGTGGGAATCGGCGTCAGTTCCTCTTACGCCCGCCGGGCGGACGCGCCACGGCTATGTCCTATGGTACGGGGCTGGCGTGCAAGGGGCTTCCCCGGATCGATCCGAGAGGGTCTACTGGGACGTTTCAGGGTGGGTCTCAGGGTGTGGGGAAGATCATGCGGTCCGGGTCAAGGGGCCGACGTGATCCTGCCCGCCGGGATCACCGGCGGGCAAGGAACTTGAGCTGCTTCTGAGGTTGTGGCCTGCGGTTTCAGTGTTTCGACGGGCTACCCTTGGTCGTTTCGCTCTTCTTGAAACCGATGTCCTGGTACCGGGGGGCGGCGAAGCCCCAGGCGCCGGCGTTCACCACGTCCTGCCGGGCGGCGACCAGCTGGGGGCGCTGGTAGAGGGGGATGGATCCGGCCGCGGCCCAGATCCGGGCGTCGGCCTGGCGGATCAGATCGCCCGCCTCCTCCTCGTCGAGGGTGCCGGCCGCCTGGTCGAAGAGCTGGTCGATGCGGTCCGTGCCGACGCGCGAGTAGTTCTGTTCGACCAGCAGGGAGCCGTCCGAGGCGGGCTCGGGCTTGGCGAAGATCGGCCGGGCGTCGGTCGCCGGGTAGGCGGAGGCCGGCCAGGAGTAGAGGGCCAGGTCGTAGTCGCCGGAGGCGATGTGGTCCTTGAAGAAGCTCTCGTCGGAGACCTTGGTGACCTCGGTGCGGATCCCCACCGCGTCCAGCATCCGCACGATCCGGTCGCCGACCGCCCGCAGCGTCTCCGAGCCGGGGCCGGAGGGCAGGACGAAGCGGAGGCTGAGGGCCTTGCCGTCCTTGCCGAGGGCCTGGGAGGCGGCGGGGACGGCGGCCGGGGCGGCGCTGCCCAGGGGGGCGTAGGCGCCGGCGACGCCCTTGTCCGGCTTGGCGTTCGCGGGCGCGGCCGCCGCGGCGCGGGTGCCGGTGTCGAGGGCCTCGGCGCGGGCCAGGAGGGCGGCGCTCTCGCGGGCGGCGGCGGGGGCCGGGGCGAGGACCCGGGTGCCGGCCTCGGGGCCGCCGGGGCCGATGCGGGGGGCGGTGCGGAGCTCGCCGGGCTTGTCGTCGCCGACGATGTAGAGGCCGTCTTCGGAGGCGGTGTCGCTCTGCTCGGCCTTCTTCTTGGAGTCGGCCTCCTCGGTCTTCTTCGCGTCCGTCCGCGCGGTCTTCTTCTCCGCCTCGGCGCCGGCCTTGGTGCCGGCCGGCTTCTTCTGGGCGCCGCCGGGGACCCAGCCGGCGTCGGCGAGGAGGGCGCGGGCCTCCTTGGTGTCCTGGTCGCCGAGGGCGTCGCTGCTGTCGGCGTAGGCGGCCTGGCCGGCCAGGGCGAGGTGGCTGCCGGGCGGGTCCGAGGGGAGGCCGAGCGGCTTGAGGACGGATTCCGCGAGTTCCCGGCGGTCGATGGCGCGGGCGACCGCGCGGCGGACCCGCTCGTCGGCGAGCGGCCCGGACTCGCCGTTGAGGGAGAGCTGGGTGTAGGCGGGTTCCAGGGACTTGCGGACGACGTAGCCGGCGAGGGTGTCCTGGGCGGCGGCGTAGCGGGCGACGGCCGCCTCGTTCTGGGCGCGGGCGGCCGTGACCTCCGCGGCCAGCTCCTCGTCCTCGCCGTGGGCGAGGGCCCAGGATCTGAGGGCCTTGCCGGGGGTGATGGCGGAGCCGGGGCCGTGCAGCCGGGCGGCCTCGGCGCCGGCGCGGCCCGCGCCGGCGTCCTTGAGGGCCAGGGCGATCCGTTCGGCGGTGGAGCGGTCGATGTCGGCGAGGTCGAGCTTCCCGCCGGCGAGGGCGGCCTCCCGGTCGGCGCGCGGGACGGCGCGCAGGACGAGGCTGTCGAGCTTGGCGGGCTTGCCCCACCAGCGGGGGTTGCGGGTGAGGGTGAGGTCGCCGGTCTTCCGGTCCACCTTGCTCAGCAGGAACGGTCCCGCGGTGGCCTTGAGGGTGGTGCGGGCGCTGTCGTTGAAGGAGTTCGGGGAGCCCATCACCTGCTTCGGGTAGAGCGGGGTGAAGAGGGCGCGCCAGTCGGCGTAGGGCTTGGCGAAGGTGACCCGCACCTCCAGGTCGTTCTTGCCCTTCTCGATCTTCTCGATGCGCTCGTAGCCGGCGTTGCGGGCGGTCCAGTAGGCGGTGTCGCGGCCGCTGAGGGCCCGCCACTGGGCGACGAAGTCGGCGGCGCCGATCTCGCGGCCGTCGCTCCACACGGCCTGCTGGTTGAGCTTGTAGAGGACGACCTGGCGGGGCTCGGTCTCGACGACCTCGGCGGTCTCCAGGAAGTCGGGGTTGAGCCGGGGCCGGCCGCTCTCGTCCAGGGTGTGCAGGGCGGGCAGGACGGCGCCGGCGACCCGGCCGGTGGCCGCGTCGGCGTCGGCCTGGAAGGCGTTGAAGGTGGCGGGCAGCGCGTCCACGGCCCAGCGGAGGGTGCCGCCGTCGTCGACCAGGGCGCGCGCGGTGGGCGCGCTGTCCTGGGCGGCGGCGGGGCCGGCGGCGCCGTCCTCGTCGGAGCTGCATCCGGCGAGGACGGTGACGGCGAGGGCCGCGGTGGTGAGGGTGGCGACGGAGCGGAGGGTCCGGGAGCGGGGGCTCCTCCTCTGGGGGGCGCCGACCTGGGACATGACTTATACCCCTTCGTCCGTTTTCGTGCCATTTGGAGATGATCAGACTCTCTTACTCATCCCACTGAACGACACCGCCCGGACCCGCCCCCTCCGACACGACGGCACCCCGGACAAACCCACTCGTGCGGCCCAACCCGGTCAGTCGGGCCGGGACCAGCCGGCGTGGTACGCGGACCAGTCCCCCGGCCGCTCGGCGAAGTCGACGTAGAGGGCGACGCCGAAGCGTTCGCGGTCCGGGTCGGTGCGGCCAAGACCGAGGCGGACGCCGCGCACCGCCGCCGCCACCGTCTCCGCGTTCTCGTGGTGACCGAGGTCGTCCTCGTGGAAGAAGGGCAGCCCCATCAGCAGGTCGGTGCTCTCCGGCGTCACCTCCAGGGCCAGCGCGGTCTGCTGGGCGACGTAGCCGCCGTACAGGCTCTCCAGCGGCATCCACGTGTCGTACGACATCACCGCGATCTGGTCGACCCGGCGCGCCACCTCCCCGAAGTACTCCTGCGACCACCACTTGCCCTGGTCGGAGAAGGTGCCGAGGACGGAGTGGGCGCCGGGCAGCGGGTCGATCTGGTGGGCGGCGACCGAGAGCGGCGCCTTCCGGGCCCGGGTCAGCCGCCCCAGGTCGTCGAGGAGCGTCAGGTAGTCGGGGTCGCCGGACTGGAGGGGTTCCAGGTCGAAGTGGACGCCGTCGAAGCCCGCGTCCAGGACCTGCCGGGCCGAGGCCGTGACGGCCGCCCGGGACGCGGGGTCGGCGAGCCGCAGGCCGACCGGCCCGTCGTTGGCGAGGATGTCCCCGAGCCAGGCCTGGACGCGGATCCCGGGCGCCACCCGGTGGATCCCGTCGGTCAGCCACCGCGCCCGCGGATGCCGGGCGGCCGGCAGCGTGCCGTCGTGTTCGAGCGGCCCCGCGTGCACGTACAGGTCCTTGATCCCGGTGCCCTTCAGCCGCTCGGCCAGCGCCGTCAGGTCCGCGTCCTTCTTCCGGCCGTCCACCCACGCGTGCCCGATCCAGTACGCGTCCCGCCCCCGCGTGCGCGCGTCGTCGCGGAGGTCGCCCGCGTAGCTGACCCGCAGCGCGAGCGCGCCGAAGAGCGGCGGCACGACGAGGACGAGGACGAGCCCCAGGACCCACCAGCGCCCCTTGCGCCACACCCGTTTCAGTCGTCCGTCCATCCCAACCCCCAGAGCGTCACGGCGGTGATCAACTCTGACGGGGACGCCCCGCCCCCGCCGGTCGGTTTCCGCGGGAGCCGTCCGGTCGCGGGGGCGCAATACCGTACATAACCTCCCTTCTGTGACCCGAACAGCCACCCGAGCCCTGCTCGCGATGCTGGTGGCGGCGTGGTGGCTGGTCGCGCCCGCCGCGGCCGGCGCCCGCGCCGACGACCCCGTCGACCTCCCCTCCGACGGGCAGATCCTCGACCGGGTGGACGCGCTGGGCGACCGGCGCCCGGAGGTCGCCCGGGCCCTCGACCGGCTCTACGACGACCGCCGGCTCCAGCTCTTCGTGGTCTACGTACGGGACTTCTCCGGCCGCTCCGGCCAGGACTGGGCCGACGCCACCGCCGCGCGCAGCGGCCTCGGTCTCGACGACGTGCTGCTCGCCGTCGCCACCCACGACCGGCAGTACGGCTACTCCGCCGACCCCGACTCCCGGCTCACCCAGGACCAGCTCGACGACGTGGCGAGGACCGCGATCGAGCCGGCGCTGCGCCAGAACGACTGGGCGGGCGCCGCGATCGGCGCCGCGGACGGCTACTCCGCCGTCCTCGCCGGCCGGCCCGTCCCCTCCCCCGAGATCACCCCCGGCCCCGCCGACCCCGGCGGCTCCGGGGCCGACGCGCCCTCCGGGAGCGATCTGGTCCTCCCGATCGCACTGGCCGGCGGCGCCGGCGCGGTGGCGGTGTACGCCTACACCCGCAGGCGCCGACGGAGCACCACCCGCACCACCCCCGGCGGCGGCCGCGGAACGGGCGGCTGGGGGCAGCCCGCGCCGCCCTCCCTGGAGGAGCTGGACGGCGAGGCCCGGCGCGCGCTCGTCGCCACCGACGACGCCGTCCGCACCAGCCAGGAGGAACTCGGCTTCGCCACCGCCCAGTTCGGCGAGGAGGCCGCCCGGCCCTTCGAGGAGGCCGTGGCCTTCGCGAAGGAGCAGCTGACCGCCTCCTTCCGGCTGCGGCAGCAGCTCGACGACTCCTTCCCCGAGGACGACGCGACCCGGCGCTCCCTGCTCGACGAGATCCTGCGCCGCTGCGCAGAGGCGAACGCCCGGCTCGACGCGGAGACCGAGGACTTCGACCGGCTGCGGGCCCTGGAGCGGACCGCCCCCGAGGCGCTGGCCAAGGTCGAGGCGGCCTTCCGCGAGCAAACCGGCCGGGTCGCCGGCGCCGAGGCGGCGCTCGCGGCGATGCGGGAGCGGTACGCGGAGTCGGCCGCCGCGCCGGTCGCCGGCGACGTCGAACAGGCCAAGGACCGGCTGGTCTTCGCCACCGCCCGCGTCAACCAGGCCCGGCAGGCCGTCGACGGCGGCGACAACGGCTCGGCGGCGGTGCACGTGCGGGCGGCCGAGGGCGCGGTCGACCAGGCGGCCCGGCTGATCGAGGCCGTGGACCGGCGGGCCCGGGAGCTGACCGAGGCGGCCGGCCGGCTGCCGGGCGCGCTCACCGAGACGGACGCCGACCTGGCCGAGGCCAGGGGCCTCCTCGAAGGGACCGCCGAGGGCGCCTCGACGGGCGATCTGCGGGGCCGGATCGCCCGCGCGGAGTCGGTGGCGGCGGAGGTGCGGCGCGCGACGGAGGCGGGACGGTACGACCCCCTGGACGCGCTGCGCCGGGTCGAGGAGGCGGACGCGGCCCTGGACGGCGCCCTCGCCGGGGCGCGGGAGCGCGAGTCCGGTGACGCGCGGGCCCGGGCGCTCCTGGAGCAGGCGCTCCTGACGGCCGGTGCGGAGCTGGGGGCGGCCTCGGACTACGTGCAGACGCACCGGGGCGCGGTGGGCAGCGAGGCCAGGACCCGGCTGGCGGAGGCCCAGCGGCGCCTGGAGAAGGCGCGGGCCCTGGCGGCGGACGAGCCGCAGGCGGCGCTGGCGGAGGCGCAGCAGGCGGACGCGCTGGCCCGGCGGGCGCAGCAGCTGGCGGAGCAGGACGTGCGCCACTACGGGAACCCGAACGGTCTGGGCGGGGTGACGGGGGTCGGCGGGAGCGGGGGCGGCGGGCTCGGCGGGGCCGTGCTCGGCGGCATCATCCTCGGCGGGCTGTTCGGCGGGGGCTCCGGCCGAGGGAGCGGCGGTTTCGGGGGCGGAGGCCTCGGGGGCGGAGGTTTCGGCGGCGGGCCGGGCAGCTTCGGCGGCGGCGGCACGCGCGGCCGGCGGGGCGGCGGCGGCCGCTTCTGAGTCCCACGACCCCGCGAGCCCACCTCGTACGACTCCTCCTCGTACGACTCCTCCTCGTACGACCCCACCCCGTACGACTCCACGACGCTTCAAGGAGCAGCGCATGAGCAGCAAGCAGACCGTCCTCGGCCGGGTCACCCAGCTGGCGAAGGCGAACATCCACGCCCTCCTGGACCAGGCGGAGGATCCGCAGAAGATGCTGGACCAGCTGATCCGCGACTACTCGTCGAACATCGCGGAGGCCGAGGAGGCGGTGGCGGCGACCATCGGCAATCTGCGGCTGATGGAGCAGGACCACGCGGAGGACGTGGCGGCCGCGGCCGAGTGGGGCGGGAAGGCGCTGGCGGCCAGCCGGAAGGCGGACGGGCTGCGGACCGGCGGGCAGACGGCGGAGGCGGACCGCTTCGACAACCTCGCCAAGGTGGCGCTGGGCCGGCAGCTCCAGTCGGAGAAGGAGGCGCGGACGGCCGAGCCGACGATCGCCGCGCAGACCGAGGTCGTCACGAAACTGACCTCGGGCCTCGACCAGATGAAGGCGAAGCTGGTCGAGCTGCGGTCCAAGCGGGACGAGCTGGTCGCCCGGGCGAAGTCGGCGCAGGCGCAGAACACGATGATGGACGCGGTGAAGAACATCGACGTGCTGGACCCGACGAGCGAGCTGAGCCGCTTCGAGGACAAGGTGCGCCGGGAGGAGGCGCGGGCCCTGGGCAAGCAGGAGCTGGCCGCGTCCTCGCTCGACGCCCAGTTCGAGCAGCTGGACGCGATGGGCGACGAGGCGGAGATCGCGGCCCGGCTGGCCGCGCTCAAGGCGGCCTGACCGGGGCGGCTCAGAACATGCTGAGGAGCTGGTCCACGGTGGGTTCCGCCGTGGGCCCGCCGTCGGGCAGCGCCAGCTCGAACCAGACGGTCTTGCCGCGCGGGGTGCGGCGCGCGCCCCAGGAGGAGGAGAGCAGGCCGACGAGCTGGAGGCCGCGGCCGCCCTCGTCGGTGTCCTTGGCGCGGCGGCGGCGCGGCTGGACGAGGCCGGCGTCCCAGACCTCGCAGACCAGGGTGCGGTCGCGCAGCAGCCGGAGCCGTATCTCGCCCTCGCCGTACCGGAGCGCGTTGGTGACGAGTTCGCTGACGAGGAGTTCGACGGTGTCCACGAGGGCGTCGAGGCCCCAGGCGGTGAGCTGGCCTCGGGCGAGTTCGCGGGCGCGGCCGACGGAGCGGGGCTCGCGGGGCAGCCGCCAGTCCCCGACCGCCTCGGCGGGCAGTCCCTGGATACGGGCCATCAGGAGGGCGATGTCGTCCTCGCCGTGGCCGGTGTCGAGGGTGGTCAGGACCCGGTCGCAGACGTCCTCCAGGGGGCGGGCCCGGTCGGCGAGGGCCCGCCGGAAGGCGCTGAGGCCCTCGTCGAGGGGGTGGTCACGGGACTCGACGAGCCCGTCGGTGTAGAGCGCGAGGAGGGAGCCCTCGGGGAGTTCGACCTCGACCTCCTCGAAGGGTTCGCCGCCGACGCCCAGGGGCATCCCCGGGGGCACGTCGAGGAGGACGGCCTCCTCGCCGGGTGCGACGAGGACGGGCGGGAGGTGGCCGGCGTTGGCGAAGGCGCAGCGTCTGGTCACCGGGTCGTAGACGGCGTAGACGCAGGTGGCGAGGTAGACCTCGGAGAGTTCGGGGCCGCGGTTCTTGTTCGCCCGGGACTGCTGGGCGCCGATGGGGGCGCCGAGGCCGCGGGCGATCTCGTCGAGGTGGGAGAGGACCTCGGCGGGTTCGAGGTCGAGCTGGGCGAGGGTGCGGACGGCGGTGCGCAGTTCGCCCATGGCGACGGCGGCGCGCAGGCCGCGTCCCATGACGTCGCCGATGACGAGGGCGGTGCGGTGGCCGGGGAGTTCGATGACGTCGAACCAGTCGCCGCCGACCTCGGTGGCGTCGGTGCCGGGGAGGTAGCGGCAGGCGATGTCGAGTCCGGCGGCCTCGGGGTCGCCGGGCGGGAGCAGGCTGCGCTGGAGGATGAGGGCGCGCTCGTGCTCGCGGCGGTAGAGGCGGGCGTTGTCGATGCAGACGGCGGCGCGGGCGGCGAGTTCGACGGCGAGGGCCCGGTCGCGGTCGCCGAAGGGTTCGCTGCCCTTGGTGCGGGAGAACTGCACGAGGCCGACGACCGTGTCGTGGGCGACCATCGGGACGGCCAGGGTGGAGTGGACGAGGTCGCCGTCGCCGCCGGGCACGCTGCGGACCCGGCCGGTGCGCAGGGCTCCGGCGGTGGGCGAGTTGAAGGGGTAGCGGTGGACGGCGCCGACCTCGATGGGGACGGGCGCGCCGCCGTCGCCGGCCGGTCCGTGGCCCTCGTCGGTTCTGAGGGGGGTGTCGGAGACGGCGGAGGCGAAGGCGACCCGGCGCAGTTCGGCGCTGCCGGCGCCGTAGCCGACGTCGTGGGAGCTGCCCCAGCGGCCGGGCGGGGCCTCGTCGCCGGTGAGCAGGCCCTGGTAGAGGTCGACGGAGGCGAGGTCGCAGAAGCCGGGGACGGCGACGTCGAGGAGTTCGCGGGCGGTGGCCTCCAGGTCGAGGGAGTTCCCTATGCGGGCTCCGGCCTCGTTGAGGAGGGCGAGGTTGCGGCGGGCGCTGGCGGCCTCGCGGGCGGCGCTCTGCCGGCGGGTGACGTCGATGCCGAGGCCGGCGACGCCGATCGGGCGGCCGGAGCCGCCGTGCACCCGGTAGAGGTTGATGGACCAGTGGCGGCGGATCCGGGCGCCGGGGGCGGCGCCGGTGATGCGGAGGTCGGTGACGGACTCGCCGGTCTCCAGGACGCGGCGGAGGGCGGCGGTCATCCGGTCGGCCTCGGGCTTGGCGAGGTAGTCGTGGACGCTCCGGCCGCGGTGGTCGTCGGCGTCGCCGCCGAAGACGGCCGCGAAGCGCTGGTTGGCGCGCCGGACGGTGAGGTCGGTGCCGAAGAGGAGGAAGCCGAAGGGCGATTGGCCGAAAATGGCCTGGGAGGCGGCGAGGTCGGTCTCGATCCTCCGCAGGGCGCGGACGTCGACGACGATGCAGAGCGCGGCCCGCTCGCCGGTCTCGGTCTCGGTGGGCATCACGTACAGCTCGGCGACGCCGTGCGGCCGGTCCTGTCCGGGGGGTCCGGCCTGGCCGGGGATGCGGAACGGGACGAGGCCGGTCCACTCGCGTCCGTCGAGGACCTCCTTGACCTGCCGGTGGCCGCTTTCGCGCAGCTCGGCGGGCATGAAGACCTCGACCGGGTCCTTGCCGCGGGCCTCCCGGGCGTCCACGCCGAAGAGGTCCGCCGCCCGGCGGCTCCACTGGTCGACGCGTCCGTCGGGCCCGAGGGAGAAGGAGGCGACCCGGATGTAGTCGTAGATCGAACCGGGCGGGCTGCTCTGCCACACGACGCCGCCCGTCGTCTCGGATATCTCGCTCACGCGACCGTCCCCTCCAGCTCACCGCACCGGACCGGCCATGCCCGCAGTATTCAATACGGCGGGCCCCGGCGGCACGACGTCCACGATCACAGGGTGGTCTCGGTCGGCTCGCGACCCGCTCCGGTGATCGTCGTCCCTCTCTCTTTACTCACCAGGGAGAGCCAGCTCGAACCATACGGTTTTCCCCGCGTCGCCCTGCCGGGTCCCCCAGCGGCGCGCGGAGCACGCGACGAGACCGAGCCCGCGGCCCCCTTCGTCGTCGGGTCCCGCGGGCCGCTCGGTGGGCGGATCCGGAAGCGGATCGGAGACCTCCACGAGGAGCGCGGAGTGCCGGGGCGGGTCGGTGGCGGTGCCCTCGGCCCGCAGGATCCGCACGCCGATGGGGCCGGAGGCGTACCGGAGGGAGTTGGTGACCAGCTCGCTGACCAGCAGGACGGCGATGTCCCCCACGGTCGCGTCGACCTCCCAGGAGCGGAGGGTCTCGCGTACGGCGTGGCGGGCGGTGCGCACCGCGTCGGCCTCCGCCGGGAAGTTCCACTCGGCGCGGGCGCCGTCGGTGTCGATCACACGCGATCACTTCCCCAAGCACGGTGCAGCAGGAAGAGGATCACCCTCTCCCGAGGGACCAATGGGGACATACCCGGAATTACGCACGAAATATCCCACTGGGGGCGGTCATGGGCGCACGGTGGCACGAACGGCGTAGAGACCCGGGCGCGCGCCCGGGTCAGGGGCGCGCGACGGGGAGTCTGCGCGCCGCCTCCGCGACCGCCGGGCGGTCCTGGTCGAGCCAGTCCACGGTGTCGAGTTCGTCGCGGGCGAGCCAGCGGAGCGCGTCGTGGTCCTCCAGCGGGCGGGGTTCGCCGGAGAGCAGACGGGCGGTCCAGACCCGGAGGACGTAACCGGGCTTGAGGGGCCATTCGCCGGGGATCCGCTCGCCGGTCTCGGCCTCGACGCCGAGCTCCTCGCGCAGTTCGCGGACGAGGGCGTCCTCGGGGCGCTCGCCGGGCTCGACCTTGCCGCCGGGGAGCTCCCAGCGGCCGGCGAGTTCGGCGGGGGCGCTGCGGCGGGCGGCGAGCAGGCGGCCGCCGTCGAGGAGGGCGGCCGCGACGACGACCACGGCACCGGTCCCGTGGTCGGTTCCGGTGCCGTGGTGCGGGGTGCGTGAGGTCATGCCCGCGAGGGTATCGGGGGCGTCAGGAGGCGGGAGCGACGCGCTCCACCCAGTAGAGCTGCTTGTGGCCGCGGGAGTCGAGCGTGTCCGCGACCTTCTGCGCTTCGTCCTGGGTCGCGTACCGGCCCACCCGGTAGCGGTTGCCGTTGTCGTCCTGCCGTATCACGAGCCACGGATGGACGGGGCCGCTGTCGGTCATCAGGCTTCTCCCTCCGCCGGGCGAGGCGTCACCAAGGATCTCCGGGAAACCGCAATCCGCATATGCCTGAGCCTACGCCTGACCTTCACACAGCGGATACGGGTTTTCACCAAGAGATACGGATCGGCCGGGAACCGACGGAAGGCGGCCGAAGCGCACATGCCGGGCGTCGCCCCGGGGACGGCCGGCACCGGCATGAGGACGGACCGGGAGAGAGAAGGGCGCGCGGGCCGGCGCGCGGTGGGAGCGGGGGCGGGGGCGGGCGGGCCCGGTCCGGGTGGCACGGGACGCCGGGAAGGCGCCCCGGCGGTCAGCGGACCGGGAGGTGGTACGAGAGGCGGTAGCGGTCGGCGGGGACGACGACGTCGGCGGTCTCCACGGCGAGGCCCGAGGCGTAGAAGGTGCGCTCGACGACCATGACGACGTGGCCGGGGACGCCGCCGAGGACGAAGAGCTCCTCGGCGAGACCGGGGCGGGCGCCGACCTCCTCCACCACGTTGTCCACGACGACGTCGATCGCCGCCATCCGCTCGACCACGCCGCAGCCGCCGAGCGGCCCCTCCTCGGGGAGCATCACGGGGGTCCGGCCGGTGACGGCGAGCGGCTCCCAGGAGGTGACGACCATCATGGCCTCGCCGCCGTCCCGGTAGACGTACCGCGTGCGCATCACGCGGTCGCCGGGCGCGATGCCGAGCCGCTCGGCGACCGGGGCACTCGCCTCCTCCTGCTCGCTGCTCGCGTCCCAGGTGCCGCGCGCGCCCTCCACCGCCTGCTCCTGGCGGAAGGGGGTGGCGCCGGTGGCGGGCCGGTAGCCGGAGCGGGCGACGCGGCGGGGCACCGGACGCTCCCGCACGTACGTCCCCGAACCCGAGCGGCCCTCGACGAGCCCCTCGGCCATGAGCACCTTGCGGGCCTCCAGCGCGACCGTGTCCGACACCCCGTACTCCTCGCGGATGCGTGCCTGCGAGGGGAGGCGGGTATGCGGGGGGAGCGAGCCGTTCGCGATCTTCTCCCGCAGATCGCTCGCCACGCGCAGATAGGCGGGCTGCTCACCGAACGTCACTGGACACTCCCCTCAGGTTGACGGACAGCTACAGCCTGGCAACCGATTGTGGCCATCCGCAAGCATGGGCCAGAGTTTCACTCGAAGTGATGAAGGTGAACCGCCGTCGCGCGACCCCTTGACCCCATTGGTCTGGACCAATACCTTCCTGCCTGCGCGTCCACGCTCCAACCCGCCTCGCACAGGAACGAGCCCATGCGTCCCAGAGCCCTGACCAAGCTGACCTTCGGCACCGCCGCGGCCGCCGCCCTCGGCCTCCTCGCCACCCTGGCCCCCGCGGCCGACGCCCACCCGCGCCCCGACCACCGCCCGCCCGCCGCCGAGCACTCCCTCAAGCGGGTCGGCTACTTCACCCAATGGGGCATCTACGGGCGGAACTTCCAGGTCAAGGACCTGGACACGAGCGGCTCCGCGGCGAAACTGAGCCACATCAACTACGCCTTCGGCATCGTCGACAAGGCCGGCAAGTGCGTCATCGGCCCCGTCCCGGGCTCCGACCCCTGGGCCGACTACGTCCGCCCGGTCGACGCCGCCACCTCCGTGGACGGCACGGCCGACACCGACGGGCAGCCGCTGGCCGGCAACTTCAACCAGCTGCGCGAGCTGAAGGCCAAGCACCCGAACCTCAAAGTCATGATCTCGCTGGGCGGCTGGAGCGGTTCGGCGTACTTCTCCGACGCCGTGCGCACCCCCGAGTCCCGCAAGGCCCTGGTCGCCTCCTGCATCGACCTCTACGTCAAGGGGAACCTGCCGCGGGACGGCGCCCGCGGCGGCGACGGAGCGGCCGCCGGCCTCTTCGACGGCATCGACCTCGACTGGGAGTGGCCCGGCTCCGAGGGCAACCCGGGCAACGTCATCCGCCCCGAGGACAAGGTCAACTTCACCGCCCTGGTCCGCGAGTTCCGCACCCAGCTGGACGCCTACGGGCGCTCGCTCCCGCAGCGGAAGCACTACGAGCTCAGCGCGTACGTGCCCACCGCCCCCGCCAAGATCGACGCGGGCTTCGAGGTCTCCAGGATCATGCGGGACTTCGACTTCGTGAACCTCCAGGGCTACGACTTCCACGTCTCCGGCGAGACCACCACCGCGCAGCAGTCTGCGCTCTTCGCCAAGAACGACTGGAGCGTCGAGGGGACCGTGAAGTCGTGGCTGCGGCGCGGCGCCCCGGCCCACAAGCTCGTCGTCGGCATGCCGTTCTACGGCCAGGGCTGGACCGGCGTCACCGGCGGCGGCGACGGCCTCGGACAGCCCGCGGCCGGTCCCGCCCCGGCGACCTGGGCGCCCGGCTCCGAGGACTACAAGAACCTCAGGAAGCTCGCGGAGTCGGGCGCGTACACGCTCCACCGCGGCCACCGGAACGGCCACGCCTGGCTCTTCGACGGCACCACCCTGTGGACCTACGACGACCCGGCCGTGCTGCGCACCAAGGCGAACTGGGTCCGCACCCACGGCCTCGGCGGCGCCATGGTCTGGTCGCTCGACGGCGACACCGCCGACGGCGAACTGATCGGCGCGATCGACCGCGGCCTCACCCGCCGCTAGGGCCTGGCCCGTCCACTCCCCCGGAGCCGCCCCCACGGCGGCTGCCGCGGGGCGCGGGCCGGGCCGCCGGGGACGGTGCGCCCGGGGCGCGGGACGGCGGCTGGTCACGGGCCGCCGTCCCCGCCCCGCCGGCCGCCGGCCCCGGCGCCGGTCCGCACGCGACGGGGCCGGGTCTCCCGCTCGGAGACCCGGCCCCGTCCGCGCGCCGCGTGCCGTTCGCCGCCCGGGGCTTCCCGGGGCTCAGACGGAGCCGTGCTCGCCCGGGCCCTCCGGGGGCGTGTGGGTCAGGCCGAGGGCCTTGCGGGCCTCGGCGCTCGCGTCGTCCGGCACCAGCTCCCAGGCGCGGTCGTACGCGTCCCAGAACGCCGTCGCGTCCTTGGCGCGCGCCAGCTTCGCCCACTGCTTCGAGGCGGCGTCCAGGCTCTTCAGATAGCCGTTCATGGCCGTGCGCTCGGACGGCTCCCAGGTGCGGCCGCGCAGCCCGGAGCGGGCCGAGTCGAGGGCGGCGCGCACCTCGGCGGCCCAGGCGAGGTTGGCCTGGAGGTCGTCCTCCGGGTCGTCCTCGGGCTCCGCGTAGAGGGCGTCGTCGATGGGGTTGACGTGGCCGAGGAAGGCCAGCTGGCCCGCGTCGAGGGTGGTCTCGTCCGCGCGCAGCGAGCCGGTGAGCCGCTCCGAGCCGCCGATGGCGCAGGCGATGCGGTGCTCGCCGGTGCGCCAGGCCCGCCGGTCCGGGGTGTAGTACAGGCTGAGGGTGTCGGCGGTCAGCGCCCAGGTGTCCCGCGTGTAGGAGGCGGCCATCGTCTCGCAGCGCTCCTCGCCGAGCGCGGTGAGCTCGCTCTCGCCGGGCCAGCCGTCGAAGCCGGTCGCCTCGAACCGTCCGGTGATCTCGCCGTCGTGGGGCTCGTCGCAGTCGACGACCCGGACGCCGAGGGTGTACTCGCCCTGCCCGGCCTCGTCGACGAAGCACTCGCCGGTGCGCAGCTCCATCGGCATCCGGGCGGAGGCGGCCTCCCGGAAGCCCTCGTTGAACTCCCGTGCGGCCTCCTGGATCTGACCGGTGATCAGTCCGATCAGGACGAGGAGGGTGCTGAGCGAGGAGAGCACGATGCCGGCGATCGCCATGCCCTTGCCGCCCTGGCCGCGCTTCCTGATCTGCCGCAGCGAGAAGATCCCGAGGACGAGGCCGAGCGGCGGCAGGCAGCAGACGATGCCGCTGACGAGCGAGCCGACGGCGAGCCCGTTGGTGGTCGCCGTCGGCGGCGGGTACGGCCCGTAGGGGCCCGGCGCGCCCGCGTAGGGCATCCCGGGCGAGGTGTAGGGGCCGGGCGCCGGGTACGCGGCGGGCGTCCCCGGCGGGGGCGTCGGGGGCGGTGGGGTCGGAGGGGTCGGCTCCACGGGTGCGTGCTCCTGTTGGCGCGGGACGAACAGACGATCGGGCGCGCGCATCGTACGTGGCACGGCGAAGGGGCGGCCACCCGCCGGTGGCCGCCCCTGACGTGCTCAGGACCTCACGTTCGGATCAGAACGTCGGAGCTGTTCGGATCAGAACTGGAGGGCCCAGGAGTCGATCTTGCCCGTGTCGTAGCTCGCGTTGTCCGTCACGCGGAGCTTCCAGGTGCCGTTGGCGACCTCGGAGGAGGCGTTCACGGTGTAGGTGGTGTTGATGTTGTCGGCGCTGCCGCCGGTGCCGAAGGCCTTGAGCGTGTAGGCGCTGCCGTCGGGGGCGATCAGCTGGACCTGGAGGTCGCCGATGTAGGTGTGGACGATGTTCACCGGGACCTGGAGGGCCGAGGGGGCGTTGCCGGAGACGCCGCTGACGGTGACCGGGGACTCGACGGTCGCGTTGTCGGCGATGGCGTAGTCGGCGGTGTTCTCGAACTTGTCACCGGGCGGAGGCGTGGTGCCGCCGCCGCCGACGAAGAGCAGCTTGTTCGGGGAGCCGGTGCCGGGGCTGGTGACGACGTTCGGCGTGGCGGCGGTGGTGAGGGCCGTGGAGACCTGCGCCGGGGTGGAGGTCGGGTTGTCGGCGAGGTAGACGGCTGCGGCGCCGGCCACGTGCGGGGTGGCCATCGAGGTGCCGGAGATGGTGTTGGTGGCGGTGTCGCTGGTGTTCCAGGACGACTTGATGGAGGAGCCCGGGGCGAAGATGTCCAGGACGCTGCCGTAGTTGGAGAAGCTGGAGCGGGCGTCGGTGCTGGTCGTGGAGCCGACCGTGATCGCCTCGGCGACCCGCGCCGGGGAGTAGTTCGAGGCGTTGGAGCTGTCGTTGCCCGCCGCGACCGCGTAGGTGATGCCAGCCGCGATGGAGTTGCGGACGGCCTGGTCGAGGACGGTGTCGACGCCGCCGCCGAGGCTCATGTTGGCGACGGCCGGCTTGACGGCGTTCTGCGTCACCCAGTCGATGCCGGCGACGACCTGGTCGGTGGTGCCGGAGCCGTTGTTGTCGAGGACGCGGACGCCGACGATCTTCGCCTTCTTGGCGACGCCGTAGGAGGAGCCCGCGACCGTGCCGGCGACGTGGGTGCCGTGGCCGTGGCCGTCCTGGGCGGTGTTGTCGTTGTCGATGGCGTCGTAGCCGTTGGAGGCGCGGCCGCCGAAGTCGCTGTGGCTGATGCGGACGCCGGTGTCGATGATGTACGCCGTGACGCCCTGGCCCGCGGTGTCCGGGTAGGTGTAGCTCTGGTTCAGCGGGAGGGCCTTCTGGTCGATCCGGTCCAGGCCCCAGGACGGCGGGGAGGGCTGGGTGCCGTCGATCGTGAAGACGCGGTTCTGGACGACGGACTTCACGGCCGGGTCGGCGGCGAGCTTCTTCGCCTGCGCCTCGGAGACCTCGATAGCGTAGCCGTTCACCGCCGAGGTGTACGTGCGCTTGATCTTGGCGCCGAACTTGCCGGGGACCGCGCGGCCCTCGGCGGTCTCGGCCGGGGCGGACTCTTCCAGGGTGACGATGTAGCTGCCCGGGATGGTGCCTTCGGCCCCGGCGTTCTCGATGACGCCCTCCGCGGCGGCCGGCGCGGCCGTGGCGGGAAGGGCGGAGAGCGAACCGAGGGCCAGCGCCGTGACGGCTATGGCCGCGGCGGTGCTGATCCGGCGACGCGATGCGCGCATCACTGCCATGTGAGGTGTCCTCCTCGTGGGGGGTGCTCCCGTGGGGAGGGAGCCGAGTGACCGTCACTCACGACAGGGACATGACAAGACCGTCTCCGGTCCGACGCGGGACCTCACGGCCCCGGCCGCCCTGCCGTCGCCGAAAGATTGACCGATCCATAGGAATCCCGCAAGAGGACTCACGGCACGGCAACTCCCGTGTCACAGCCCCGACATGACCGATCGGTAGCTTCCGTACGACCGCTCCCCCGCCCCCACCTGCGAACCTCCCCGGCCCGGCCGTCGTCCGCCGGCCGCCGTGAGGGGCACGGGAATTCACGGTGCCGACACGGCCGGCGCGCGGCGAACGGGCCCGTCCCCGATCCCCCGGGAGACGGGCCCTTCGTCCGCGGTGCGTCGCGGGCCGGTCAGAAGTCGTCGGCGCCGTCGCGGAGTTCGTGCGTCCAGTAACCGGTCTTCGCCACGGCCTCGTCGACGGCGAGTCCGCCCGCCGGGGCGGCCACGACGACGCTGCCCTCGGCCGGGCCGCCGGCCGCGAAGAGGTTCACGTTGAACTCCTTCACCACCTTGTTGTCCTCGTGGACCCCGCCGTTGGCGACCCGCACGTTGGCGTACGCGGGCGCGCCCGGCTCCAGGACCACCGGGGCGGCCGGCTTGCTCGACGGGACCGCCGGGACGTCCTTGGCCGTCTGGATCTCGCCGAAGGCGAGGAGCGGGTACTCCAGGAGGCGGCAGGCGCGGGCCGAGGTGTTGGTGGCGGTGAGGACGATGTGCTCGGTGGGCACCTCGTCGGCCTTCTGCGCGGTGATCCTGACGTCGCCGTGGGCACAGACCGGCGCCTTGGCGTCGGCGGCGGAGCCGCCGGAGGCCGCGGTGCCCCGCGCGGTGGCACCCTCCGTGCCCTTCCCGGCGGCGGGAGCGGCGGAGGAACCGCCGGAGGCGTCGGCCGAGGAGCCGGACGAACCGGCGGGCGCCGCGCTCTCCGTCGCCCCGCCGGTGCCCGTGGTCCCCGTCGCCGCCGGTGCGCCGGTCGTGGTCTTCGCGCTGCCCGCGTCCTTCGCGCCGTCGTCGCCGCCGCAGGCCGTCAGGCCGAGCGAGACGGCCGCGACGGCGGCGACGAGAAGGGCGGTCCTGCCGGTGGTCCTGCCGGTGGTGGTACGCATGTCGGTGTTTCCCCCGTGGTCGGTGAGGCGTGCTGCGTCGAGCGGTCGGTGGTGCGGTGTCCACCCTCCCGCCGCGCACTGCCGTCCCGCTTGCGTACGGCTAACGCCCGCCGCTAACGCCCCGCCGCGAGGCGCGCGAGGTGCTCCGCCGCCCGCGCCGAACCCTCCGTGAAGCCGGCCGCCTCGGCATCGGCGGCGGCGCGTTCCAGCTGGTGGGCGGCCTCCTCGACCCGTCCGATGCCGGCCAGCGCCTCGCCCCGCACGATCCGCAGCTGGGCCTGGACGACGACGGCGTCGGGCGCGACGAGTTCCCCCGCGCGAAGCACGTGCGCCAGCGCCTCCTCGTACTCCCCCGCCCGCAGGCAGTGCCCGGCGAGGTGCTGGAGGGCGAGGACCTGGGTGGACGGGTGCCCGGTCCGGTCGGCGAGCCCGACCGCCCGCGCCATCAGCACGCGGGCCCGGCCGTACTCCCCGGTGGCGTCGAGGACGGCCGCGTGGTTGACGACGGCGATGGCCTCGCTGATCGCGTCCCCGGCGAGGGCGGCGAGCCCGGGCGCCCGCTCCAGGTGCACCAGCGCCTCCGCGTCCCGCCCCTCCTCGTGGAGGATCCAGCCGAGCAGCGCCCGCGTCCGGGACTGCGCGTCGGGGTCGCCGGCCGCCTCGGCGGAGGCGAGCCCGGCCTCCAGGAGCGGGGTCCAGCCGTCCTGGAGCCGCATCAGCATCAGCGGCCAGGCGACGAGCGCGAGGCGCCAGGCCCGGTCGTGCAGGCCGAGGGCGGCGGAGGCGGCCACGGCCCCCTCCAGGGCGGGGCGTTCGGCGACGTACCAGTCGAGGGCGGCGGCGCGGCCCTCGAACTCCGGGATCGCGGCGGGCCGGCGCGCGTCGGCGGGCAGGGCGTAACAGGGCTGCGAGCCGGGTTCGGCGGCGGCGTCGGCGGCGAGGCCCGTGTACAGGTAGTGGTCGAGGAGGCGGCGCAGCCCCTCCTGGTCGGCCTGCGGGGCGAGGCCGCGGGCGTAGAGGCGCACGAGGTCGTGCGGGGTCCAGCGGCCGGGCACCGCCTCGGTGAGGAGGTGGGCGGCGGCGAGCCGTTCGAGGTCGGCGGCGGCCCGGGCGGGGGTCGTGCCGGTGAGCGCGGCGGCGGCGAAGTGGTCCAGGTCGGAGCCGGTGTGCAGACCGAGGGAGCGGAAGGCGCGGGCGGCGGACTCGGGGAGCTGCTGCACGGTGAGCCGCAGCGCGGCCGAGACGCCGACGTCCTCGACGTCGAGGAGGGCGAGGCGTCCCTGCTCGCAGGCGAGTTCGCCGACCATGGCGTCGAGCGAGCGGCCCGGGCGTTCGGCGAGCCGGGCGGCCGTCACCCGCAGGGCGAGCGGCAGCCCGTCGCAGAGTCCGGCGAGCCGCTCGGCGGCCTCCGGCTCGGCGGTGACCCGGTCCTCCCCGAGCACGGTCGCGAGGAGGGCGGTCGCGGCGGGGGGCGGCAGCTGTCGGAGCGGCACGGGCCGGGCCGCGTCGGAGGCGATGAGCCCGCCGAGCCGGTCCCGGCTGGTCACCACGGTCACGCAGCCGTCGCCGCCCGGCAGCAGCGGCCTGACCTGCTCGGAGGAGCGGGCGTTGTCGAGGACGACGAGCATCCGGCGGCCCGTGGTGAGGCTGCGGAAGAGCGCCCCGCGCCCCACCGCCGTCTCCGGCACCCGCTGCTGCGGCACGCCGAGCGCGAGCAGGAACTCGCGGAGCACGACCCCGGTCTCGGGCGCCGGGGTGTCGCTGAAGCCGCGCAGGTCGGCGAAGAGCCGCCCGTCGGGGAAGGCGGTCCGCCGCCGGTGCGCCCAGTCCACGGCGAAGGCGGTCTTGCCGACCCCGGCGGGCCCGGTGACCAGGCAGACCGGCCCGTCGCCGCCGGCCGCCCGGTCGAGTTGCGCGGCCTCGGTCTCCCGGCCGGTGAAGCCGCGCGGGGCCCTGGGCAGCAGTTCCGGTACGGGGGCGGGCTCGGGTACCGGCGGTCCGGCCGGCGGCGGTACGGGGGCCGGGGCGGGCGCCGGGACGAGGACCGCCCCCGCGTCCCGCAGCAGCTCCGCGTAGGTGCCGGCGAGCGCGGCGCCCGGGTCGACGCCCAGCTCCTCGGCGAGCAGCCGGCGGGTGCGGTGGTACCAGTCGAGGGCGTCGGAGCGGCGCCCGGCGCGGGCGAGGGCCCCCATGAGCGCGGCGGCCAGCGACTCGCGCAGCGGATGGGCGACGGCCTCGGTCCGCAGGACGGCGGCGGCCCGGCCGTGCTCGCCCAGCGTCCCGTACGCCTCCGCCAGCGCCTCCACGGAGGAGAGCCGCAGCTCCTCCAGGGCGGTGGCGGCGGCCTCCAGGGGTCCGCTCGGGACGGTGCCGGTGAGCGCGGGCCCCTGCCAGTACGACAGTGCCTCGCGCAGCATCCGTACGGTGTCGGCGGCGTTCCGCTGCGCGCCGGCGAGCGCCACCAGTTCCTCGAACCGGTGGGCGTCGACCAGCGATTCGGGCATCCGCAGCAGATAGGCGGAGCCCTGTGTGGTGAGCTCCACGCCGTACGCCTCGGCGCCGTGCGCGGCGAGCAGCGACCGCAGCCGGGAGACGTGTCCCTGGAGCACCGTCTTGGCGTGGGTCGGAGGCTCGTCCTCCCACAGCGCGTCCATCAGCCCCGTCACGTTCACGGCCGTGTTGGGGCGCAGCAGCAGCGCGGCCAGCAGGCTGGTCCGCTTGGCCGGCCCCGGGGCGACGTCGCCGCCCTCCGTCACGACCGCGACGGATCCGAGCAGCCGGAACTCCACCCGTACCTCCGCGTCCGATTCCCCCGCTGCCCCCGGCAGCCGAGGATACGCGGCTCCGCACCCCCGACCTGCACCGATCCCACCACGGAACCGGTATTCGGCCGAAACCGGCGGGCGGGGGGCCGGGGGTTCAGTCCTCGATCACCGGATTGCACGGCGACAGGAACGGGTCGAGGCGCTCCTCGACCCGTCCCCGGCGCAGGACGCGCACCCGGAAGGCGTTGTCGGCGTTGGGGATGTCGCCCTCGTCGGACCGGTCGTGGAGCAGGCCCCACGAGCCGGGGAAGCGGCGGGCGACGTACGCCACCAGCGCGTCCAGTTCGGCGGCCTCCCGGCCGAGGTGGTTGGTCTGCCCGGCGGCGGTGACGACGGGCAGGCCGTTGAGGACGTCGAGGGTGACCCGGCAGCTGGAGGACCAGTCGACGGCGTCGATCCGGGCGCGCAGTTCCTCGACGCCGGCCCGCAGCGAGGGCAGGTCGTCCTCGTACGGGTCCTCGGAGATGCCGAACCAGCCATGGAACTCGTACATGCCCTCACTCCAGCGGAGTCGTGTCGATCACCGGCTCGACGCCGTACCGTCGCCCGTACTCCTGGAGCTTATCGACCACGCCGGGACCGGGCGGTCCGTCGAACTGGAAGTACGGCGTGCGGCCGCTCTGCAGCGCCGCCTCGAAGGTGGCCTGCGCCTGTTTGCGGAACTTCTTGTTCAGGGTGAAGTCCGCGGGCTTGGCCTGGGCCACGTACTCGTCGCTGATGGCGTCGAACTCGCGGCCGTCCGGGTCGTTGGCGAAGCGTCTGCGGGGCTCGCCGCCGAGCTTCTCGGCCAGCTTGTCCGCGTCGGCGTCGGGCTTGGTGACCTCGATGAGGTCGCCGAGCCCGCCGTTGTCCTCGTAGGGGGCGAGTCCCAGCGGGTCGCTGAACCGCAGCGGGTTGCGCACGTAGCCGGCCGGGTCGGGCGCGGGGGCGAGGCCGAGCGGGTCGGGGGTGGTGTAGCGGGCGGTCCGGGGGTCGTAGTAGCGGTGGTGGTTGTAGTGGAGGCCGGTCTCGGGGTCGTAGTACTGGCCGGGGAAGCGCAGCGGGGTGTACGCGGACGCGTCGGCGTTCCACGTCGTGACGCCCCACAGGGTGGTGCGGCTCTGCCAGGCGATGTGTCCGGTCTCGTCGACGAGTTCGGTCGGGGTGCCGATGAGGTCCGTGGCGATGGCGAAGAACCGCGCGTCGATCTCCCGCCGGGTGGCCGCGTCGTGCAGCCGCTCGGTCTGGGCCACCGGGGTCAGTCCCTCGTGGTCCCAGCTCAGCGTGGTGGGGTGGGGCAGCGCGGCGGACGGCTCGGTGGTCTGCTCGGCGAGCAGCGGGCCGTCCCAGACGAAGCGGGTGCGCTCGGCCACCGTCACGCCGTCGGCGGCCAGCCGCTCCTTGGCGACGCGCCGGCCGAGCGGGTCGTAGCGGTAGCGCCACCGCATGCCGTCCGGGGTGGTGACCCCGGTGAGCCGGTCCTCGGCGTCGTAGGCGTACGTCCACACGTCGGGCTTCCGCGACAGCCGGGTCCTGGTCCGGCGGACCAGCCGGCCGGCGTCGTCGTACGCGTACCGGTTGGCGCCGGCCTCGGTCACCCGGGTGCCGGTGTACGCGCGCCCGCCGCGGGCGTCGCCTGCGGCGAGGCGGTCCGGCCAGCCGGCGGAGACGGTGTGCCCGCCGCCGTCGTAGGCGTAGGACTCGCTCCAGCCGTCGGCGGTGACGGCGGTGACCCGGCCGGTCGCGTCCAGGCCGTAGCGGCGCGGGCCGCGCAGGGTGTCCTCGGACGCGACGAGGTGGCCGTCCTCGCGGTACGCGTACGTCCGCAGGTTCAGCCGCCGGCCGCCGCGCGCGAGTTCCTGCGCGGTGAGCCGGCCGGCCGCGTCCCAGTCGGACGTCAGCGTCAGCGACTCCCCGACGGTGCGGCCGAGTTCGCGCCCCGCGGCGTCCCGGGTGAAGACGATGGAGCGGCCCGCGGCGGTCAGCGCGGCGGACCGGCCCGCCGCGTCGTGGGTGTACGTGGTGACGTGGCCGCCCGGGGTGACGCGCCGGGTGCGGCGCCCGGCCGCGTCGTAGGAGAACGACAGCGCCTGCCCGTCGGTCAGTTCGGTCTTGACGTGGCCCCGGCGGTCGTAGGCGTACGTCAGCTCCGCGTCGGGCCCGACGGCCCGCAGCAGCCGGCCCGCGGGGTCGTACTCGTACGTCGTCACGGCGCCGCCGGCGTCCTTGCGGACGACACGGCCGAGCGCGTCCCGCTCGTAGCGGACGGCCGTGCCGAGCGGGTCGGTCCGGGTCAGCACCCGTCCGAGCGGGTCGACGTCGTAGCCGATGGTGCGGCCGTCGAAGTCGGTCTCGGCGACCAGGTGGCCGACCGGGTCGTAGGAGTAGCTCCAGCGCAGGCCCAGCGGGTTGCGGACCTCGGTGAGGCGCAGCTCGGTGTCGTGGGCGAACTCGTGGCGGGCGCCGTCGGGGTCGGTGCGGGCGGCGAGCAGGTCGAAGTGGGTGTACTCGAAGGCCGTGGTGCGGCCCTGGGGGTCGGTGTGGGTCAGGCAGTTGCCCTCGCCGTCGTAGGTCCACGACTCCACGGCGCCGTCGGGTCCGGTGAACCGCGCGAGCCGGCCCTCGGGCGTCCAGACGTAGCGGGCGGTGCCGCCGGAGGGCTCGGTGCGGGCGGTGATCCGGCCGAAGGCGTCCCGCACGTACGTGGTGGTGCCGCCGTCCGGGGCCGTCTGCTCCAGGAGCATGCCCGCGGCGTCGTGGCGCATCAGGGTGGTGGCGCCGAGGGGGTCGGTGACCGAGGTGAGGTGGCCGCGCGCGTCGTGGGTGTAGCGGGTGGTGCGCCCGGCCGGGTTGGTGACGGCGGTCCGGTTGCCGTGCTCGTCGAACTCCTGCCGCCAGCGCTGCCCGCCCGGCAGGGCCAGTTCGACGGGCCGGCCGGCGGCGTCGTGGGCGGCCGTCGAGACGCCGCCGTCGGGGTGGAGGGTCTCGACGAGCCGGCCCTCCTCGTCCCAGCGGAACTCGGTGCGGGCGCCGGGCCCGCCGTCCGCACCGGGCTCGGTGCGGGAGAGCAGCCGGTCGTCGCGGTCGTAGGCGAAGCGGACGGTCGCGCCGGTGGGCCAGGTCTCGGCGACGACCTGGAGGTGGCGGTTGACCGCGTAGCGCCAGGTGTGGCCGAGGGAGTCGGTGACCGTGGTGGTGGACAGGCCGGTGCCGGGGTGCGGGTCGCCGTAGTGGAACTCCGAGCGCAGGTGCCCCTCGGCGCCGGACTGGGAGACGCACCGGTCCCGTTCGTCGTAGACGAAGTCGTAGCGCGAGCCGTTGGTGTCGGTCCAGGAGACGATCCGGTCCTCGGTGTCGTACGCGAACCGGGTCGGGACGCCGCCGGACCCGGTGACCCCGGTGAGGCGGCCCTCCTCGTCGTATCCGTACCGGACGACCTCGGTGCCGCCGACGCTCAGCGAGGTGATCCGGCGGTTCTCGGTGGTGAAGCCGACGCGGTAGCCGCCGGAGTGGACGAGGGCGAGCGGGGCGCCGTCCTCGTCGTACTCGGCGGTGATCGTGCGGCCGTGGCGGTCGGCGATCTCGCCGAGCGGGGCCGTGCCGTCGCCGCCCGGCTCGGCGCCGGCCGGGGCCAGGAAGTGCCGGACGGTGCCGGTCTCCGGTTCGGTGAGCGTGTAGCTGCCGTCGGCGTGCCGCTCCAGCGGCCACCGCGGCCCCGCCTCGGGGAGCACCGGGGCGCCGGGGGCGGGGTGCGGGTACGGGACGAGGAGGTTGTCCTCGCCGTGGAGGACGACGCCGATCGGGTCGACGGTCAGCCGCTGGTCGATCGTGGACGACCAGCTGTCGCCGAACCAGCGGCCGGCCCGGTAGGAGGACTCGAAGTCGCGGCGGAACACCAGCGGCAGGCTGCCCGGCAGCAGCACGTCCTCCTGCGGCAGGAACATGCGGCCGGTCGCGAAGTCGACGGGCTCGCGCCCGCACCGCTTGCCGTCGGGCCTGCGGACGGTCTCCCTGAGGTCGTCGGCGCGCCGGGCCTTGGCGGCGTCCGCGAGCTCGTCGGCGAGCCGCACGCCCTTGACGCCGGCGCCGGCGCCGCCCGTCGCGACGGTGAGGACCGCGTCCGGCACCAGGGTGCCGAGCCCCTCCGCCGGGTCCTTCATGAAGTCGTCCAGCATCTGCTTGCCGGTGCCCCAGGGGTCGTTGGCGACCCGGACGAGTCCGGCGACGGTGCTGTTGAGGTTGGTGACGTACTCGGCCGGGTGCGTGATGTTGTACGGGTCCAGCGGGTTGACGCCCCGGACGAAGTTCACGATGCCGGCGGTGCCCTTGACCGCGCCCATGGCGAAGTGGGTCTTCATCAGTTCGAGCTCGTCGAGCCCGTCCTTCAGCTGCTCGCCGTACGACGGCTTGGGCGGAGCCGCGTCCCGGGCCTTGCGCACCGCCGACCGGGCGGCCTCGGCGGCGGAGTTCCGCTGCCGGCGCGCCTCGGCGAGGATGTCCTGCGCCTCCTTCATCCGCTCCTTGCCGGGGTCGGAGAACTCCCCGGGCCGGGGCGGCAGGGTGGCGGGATCCCGCTTGTCGGCGGGCGTCGCGTTGTACTTGTCGACGGCGTCGTTGAAGCCGTCGACCTTCTTCTTGTGGGCGTCCAGGGCGTCCTCCGACGCCTTCGTGCCCGCCTTCCAGGTGTCGATCGCGACCTGGGCGCGGCCCTGCGCCCAGGTGACCGTCGACTCGAACGACTCCAGCGCCTTCGCCGCCTCCTCGAAGGCGTCCGCGCCCTTGAACCACTTGGGCGGCTCCAGCTTCACCGTCTTGCGGAAGGCGTCGGCCGCCTGCCCCTGGAGGGAGTCGGAGTCGAGTCCTTCGAGCCCGAGGCCGACGTCGTTGAAGGCGGCCGAGAAGTCCCGCAGGTGGGCGGCGGTGGAGCGGAGCTTGCCGGGCGAGCCGTGGATCAGCTTGGTCTTGTCCTCGGTCTGCCCGAGGTCCATCTCGTCGACCTCGGCGCCCATCCGGTTCGCGAGCGAGCGGGACTGCTCGCGCACCCAGTCCGCGCCGGATTCCCAGCCGACGTCGTCGAGCCGGTCCGCGGTCCAGTCGCCGACGTCCTCGACGCGGTTCCCGGCCCATTCGACGCCGTCCTCGACGGCGTCCTCGACGACGTCCGGCGTGATGTCGCTGACGAAGTCCCCGAAGCCCATGGGTCAGTTCCCGCCGTTCTGTGCGCGCTCCTCGGGCGACGGCCCGAAGGTGTCGTCGACGGCCCGGTCGAACTGCTCCTGGTCGACGCCGAGGACGTCGTTGAGCATCCGCGACCGCTCCCCGCCCTGCCCCTCGGTGAGCAGCGAGCGCCCGGTGTCCTTCCAGGTCTGGGCCATGTCGTCGCCGGCGCGGTCCCAGGACTCCCGGCTCCAGTCCGGGTTCAGCGCGTCCGGGGTGAAGACGTCGCCCCAGTCCTGCTTGGCGATGTCCTCCTCGGAGGCGTACGGGCTGCCGCCGGCGATCGCGTTCACGCCGAACTTCAGCGAGCTCTCGACGTACTGGTCCTCCTCCCACAGCACGCCCGCGGCCAGGCCGAGCTTCGCCGCGATGGCGTTGGCGTCCTGGACCTGCGCCCTGACCCCCCACTCCCAGCGCTCGCAGAAGTCCTCGAAGTCCGTGGACAGCCCGTGGTGCCCGGCCTCCATGCCGGTCATGGCCAGCTCGGAGAAGCCCTTGCCGAGCACCGCCCCGGTGCCCGTCCCGATCTCCTTCAGCTCGCCGACCGCGTTCCGGATGCCCTGGGTGAGCCGCCGGACGGTGTACTGGTCGATCCCGAGGTCCTTCGCCCCGTCACCCATCAGACGCCACCCCCGGCGGTCCCCTCGACGGCCGCCGCGTCCGGGACGATGCCCTCGGCCGGCGGGAAGAGCATGGACCCGTCCGGGTCCGCGACGTCGACGGCGACCCCGGCGGGCACGCCCATCGCCGGCACCACCTCGTCGAGCAGCCGGGCCCCGAGCAGTTCGGCGAACTCCCAGCTCCGCCCCGGGTCCCCGGCCTCCCGCGCGAACCGCGCGAGGGCCTCCTCGCCCGTGAACGCGAACACCCAGCGCACCCCGCCGAAGTGCCCGGTCCACAGCCCGCCCCGCTCCACCGGCACGAGCAGCCTGGCCCGCCTCAGCTCCCCGAGCAGCGCCCGCGGATCACCCGCCCCGGCCCGCCGCTCGGCGATCCGCCCGGCGAGCGCGCTTCCCTCGTCCACTCCGTTGCCTCCCCCGAAGCCCGAACCCGACCCGTCCACCCGGACGACGCTCACGCGCCTTCCCCGAACACGCCCCGCCCACACCCCCCGGTTCCCCGCCCCCACGGAACCCTTGAACCCTGGAACCCCGGAACCCCGGGACCCCGGGACCCCGGAAACACCGAAGGGGCCCGGCACTCCCTGGGAACCGGACCCCTCACGCCGCGTACGCGGACGACCGCTAGACGTTGAAGCGGAATGCCCGAAGCGAGATCCTGACCTGTGGCGGAGCCTCCCACATGCCCCTGACCTGGGATTTCCTGGTTGGCATGCGTGGGCTCCCGAGGACCCTTCACGGGTGTCCTGCGGACTGGCTGCGGACTGGCCGGGTGTCGCGAGGCCGGAGAAAGCGCCGCTGGAAGGGGGATGGCTTCTCGCTGAGCAGGTTGGACTTCGCCACGGACCAGCCCGGCCCATGGAACGTTGATCTCATCCCCCCGCCGACTCCACTGCGACCGGTCTGCCCATGAGGCCGTTCACCTCACTAGCGCTTACCACCACCGGTAGGATCGGCATCATGAGTGGTAGCAGGAAGTACTCGATCAGCCTGCCCGAAGACCTCGCCGAGGCCGTACGCGCCCACGTCGGACCCGGCGGCTTCTCCGCCTACGTCGCCGAGGCCCTCGAACAGAGGGTCGCCATGGACAAGCTGCGGGAGATCGTCGCCGACTTCGAGACCGACAACGAAGCCCTCACCCGCGAGGAGGTCGAGGCCGCCCGGGCGCTGCTGCGCCATGACCACCGGCAGGCCGGCGGGGCCGCCGCCTGATGCCCGGCACCCTCCTGCTCGACAGCGAAGGCCTCTCGAAGCTCTACCGCAAGGACCGCACCGTCGCGGTTCTGGTCCAGGCGGCGTCGGAGGAGGGCGTCCGCGTCGCCACCAGCGCCATGACCACGCTTGAGGCCGACTGCGAGCGCATCCACCCGGCCCGCATCAAGTGGGTCCTCTCCCGCATCGACGTTCACGACGTCACCAAGGAGATCACCGACCAGGCCGCCGCGCTTCTGCGCGCCCATCACCTCCACGGCCACAAGTACGCCATTGATGCCGCCTTCGCCGTCATCGCCCGCAACGCACCCCGGCCGGTCACCGTCCTCACGTCCGACCCCGAGGACCTGACACTCCTGTGCGGCCCTTCCGTGGAGGTCGTCAAGGTCTGAGGCGGTCTCACGCCGACCAGACCTGCCGCTGCCCCAGGGCAAGGACTCCCTGCGGACGGAACTGTGCCCGACCCACCAACAGGCGGGCCGAGCACATTTATTGACGATACGTCACACGTTGAAGCGGAACTCCACCACGTCGCCGTCCTGCATGACGTACTCCTTGCCCTCCATGCGGGCCTTGCCCTTGGAGCGGGCGTCGGCGACCGAGCCGGCCTCCACGAGGTCGGCGAAGGAGATGACCTCGGCCTTGATGAAGCCCTTCTGGAAGTCGGTGTGGATGACACCGGCCGCCTCGGGGGCCGTGGCGCCCTTCTTGATCGTCCAGGCGCGGGACTCCTTGGGACCGGCCGTCAGGTAGGTCTGGAGGCCGAGGGTGTCGAAGCCGACGCGGGCGAGGGTGGCGAGGCCGGGCTCCTCGGCGCCGACGGACTGGAGGAGCTCCATGGCGTCCTCCTCGTCGAGCTCGGCGAGGTCCTGCTCCAGCTTGGCGTTGAGGAAGATCGCCTCGGCCGGGGCGACCAGGGCGCTCTGCTCGGCCTTGAAGGCGTCGTCGGTGAGCTCGTCCTCGTCGACGTTGAAGACGTAGAGGAAGGGCTTGGTGGTGAGGAGGTGGAGGTCGTGGAGGAGCTCCGCCTTCTCCGAGCCCTGGACGATGCCCTGGGAGAAGAGGGTGTCGCCCTTCTCCAGGATCGCCTGGGCGGCCTCGACGGCGGCGACCTTGGGCGCCGTGTCCTTCTTGATCCGCATCTCCTTCTGGAGGCGCGGGAGGACCTTCTCGATGGTCTGGAGGTCGGCGAGGATCAGCTCGGTGTTGATCGTCTCGATGTCGTCCTTGGGCGAGACCTTGCCGTCGACGTGGACGACGTTCTCGTCCTTGAAGGCGCGGATGACCTGGCAGATCGCGTCGGACTCGCGGATGTTCGCCAGGAACTTGTTGCCCAGGCCCTCGCCCTCGCTCGCGCCGCGCACGATGCCGGCGATGTCGACGAAGTCGACGGTGGCGGGGAGCAGGCGCTGCGAGCCGAAGATGTCGGCGAGCTGCTGCAGGCGCGGGTCGGGGACGCCGACGACGCCGACGTTCGGCTCGATCGTGGCGAACGGGTAGTTGGCCGCCAGCACGTCGTTCTTGGTCAGGGCGTTGAACAGGGTCGACTTGCCGACATTCGGCAGGCCGACGATTCCGATCGTGAGCGACACGGTGGCGACTTCCCTAGATGCGGATGGGGGGCGGACGGAGGGTCGATCCCCCAGTTTACGGGGGCCCGGCGCCGGCCCTCGCCGTCCGCCGGGACCGTGGCCCGGGCCACGTCCCGGCCACGTACGGTCGGGATCGGTCGAACTGTGGCCCCAAGGTCACCCGAAGGGCGTGTCCCGGGCCCCTCCCGGCGCGTCCCGACCTACGTTGGTGAGGTGGAGCAGCACAGGACAAGTCAGCCGCGAGGCCGCCGACGGCCGCAGACCCCCCTCACGCCGCCCGGCGCGCTCGTGGAGGTGGAGGGGGCCGGAGCAGGGCCCGGAGCCGGGGCGGCCACCGTCTACCGGGTCGGCGCCCCGGCGGCGGCGCGGCGGCCCGCGCCGCCCGTGGTCCAGGCGCTGCGGCGGCTGCCCTCGCCCCGGCTGACCGGGCTCGGCGCGGGGCTCTTCGCCTCGGCGGCGATGCTGGTCGTCGGGTTCCTGGACTGGCTGGTCCTGGACGGTTCACCGCTGGCGTTCGGCCTGCTGTTCCTGCCGGTGAGCGCGCTCACCGCGCTGTGGGTGCGCCCCGCCGACCTGGTCACCGCGCCCATCGCCGTCCCGATCGCCTTCGCCGTCGGCGTCGTGCCGATCGCCGGCGGCACCGGCGGCTTCGGCGGCCAGGCCATGGCCGTGGTCACCGCGCTGGCGGTGCACGCCGGCTGGCTGTACGGGGGCACGCTGATCGCCGGCGTCATCGCGAGCGTCCGGAAGGTGCGCGACATGGGCCGCCGCCGGGGCCGCCCGGCGCCCGCGGGTCCGTCCGCGCCGGCGCGGGCAGAGCGGGCGCCGCGCGCGGGCGCCGCCGGGCCCGTACGGGGCGGGGGTCAGCCTCCCGTACGGGGCGGGGGCCAGGCCCCCGGGCGGGGCGCTCAGGCCCCCGGGCGGGACCGGCGCCCGACCCCGTAGCCGTACCCCTCACTAACGGGAGGCCGGGG
Organism: Streptomyces sp. NPDC007863; assembly: GCF_040633895.1. Lineage (NCBI taxonomy): Bacteria > Bacillati > Actinomycetota > Actinomycetes > Kitasatosporales > Streptomycetaceae > Streptomyces > Streptomyces sp. NPDC007863. Next base: position 124,597 of record NZ_JBEYEI010000011.1, on the reverse strand, counting down.
CCGCCGTGCTCGCGGTCATCGCGGCGCCGACGATCCCCGCGTCGTTCCTCAGCCCGGCCGGGACGATCTCGGCGCGGATGCCGTCCAGGTACGGGAGGAACTTGTCGGCCTTGCGGCTCACGCCGCCGCCGAGGATGAACAGCTCCGGGGAGAAGAGCATCTCCACGTGGGCGAGGTACTTGCGGAGCCGCTTGCCGGCCCAGTGCTCCCAGGTCAGCTCCTCGTCCTCGCGCGCCTTGGAGGAGGCGCGCTTCTCGGCGTCGTGGCCCTTGAGCTCCAGGTGGCCGAGCTCGGTGTTGGGGACGAGGCGGCCGCCGGTGAAGACGGCGGAGCCGATGCCGGTGCCGAGGGTCAGCAGGATGACGGTGCCGGTGCGGCCCCGGCCCGCGCCGTAGGTCATCTCGGCGACGCCGGCCGCGTCGGCGTCGTTGAGGACGGTGACGGGGAGGCCGCCGACGGCCTCGCCGATGAGCGCGCCGGCGTCGGTGCCGATCCAGGAGGCGTCCACGTTGGCGGCGGTACGGATCGTGCTGCCGGTGACGACGCCCGGGAAGGTGACGCCGATGGGGCCGGTCCAGCCGAAGTGCGCCACGACCTCCGCGACGCGGCCCGCGACATCGCTCGGTGTCGCGGGCTGCGGGGTGAGGACCTTGTACCGCTCCTCGGCGAGGGCGCCGCGCTCCAGGTCCACGGGGGCGCCCTTGATGCCCGAGCCGCCGATGTCCACTCCGAAGACGTTCATGGACTCACGTTACGGGCATCCGCCGGCGATCACTCCTCGACGAGTGCGGCGGCCTCGGCGCGCAGGTCGCGGCGGAGCTCCTTGGGGAGCGAGAAGGTGAGGTGCTCGTCGGCGGTCTTGACCAGCTCCACGTCGGCGTAGCCGCGCTGCGCCAGCCACTCCAGGACCTCCTGGACCAGCACGTCGGGGACGGAGGCGCCGGAGGAGAGGCCGACCGAGGTGACGCCCTGCAGCCAGGCCTCGTCGATCTCGCTGGCGAAGTCGACGAGGTACGCGGCGGGGACGCCGGCCTGCTTGGCGACCTCGACCATGCGGATCGAGTTCGAGGAGTTCCTGGAGCCGACGACGATGACGAGCTCGGCCTGGCCGGCCAGCTCCTTGATCGCGGTCTGGCGGTTCTGCGTGGCGTAGCAGATGTCGTCCGACGGCGGGGAGACCAGCTGCGGGAACTTGTCCTTGAGCGCGTCGACCGTCTCCATCGTCTCGTCGACGGAGAGGGTGGTCTGGGAGAGCCAGACGACCCGGGAGGGGTCGCGGACCTCGACGTTGGCGACGTCCTCGGGGCCGTCGACCAGCTGGATGTGGTCGGGGGCCTCGCCGGAGGTGCCGATGACCTCCTCGTGGCCCTCGTGGCCGATGAGGAGGATGTCGAAGTCCTCCTTGGCGTACCGGATGGCCTCCTTGTGGACCTTGGTGACCAGCGGGCAGGTCGCGTCGATCGTCGCGAGCCGGCCCTGGCGGGCCTCCTCGTGGACCGTCGGGGCGACGCCGTGCGCGGAGAACATCACGATGTTGCCCGGCGGGACCTCGGTGGCCTGGTCGACGAAGATCGCGCCCTTCCGCTCCAGGGTCTGGACCACGTACTTGTTGTGGACGATCTCGTGGCGCACGTAGACGGGGGCCCCGTACTGCTCCAGGGCCTTCTCGACGGCGATCACGGCACGGTCCACGCCCGCGCAGTAGCCGCGGGGAGCGGCGAGCAGGACACGCTTCGGGCGGTTGGTCGCGGGCGTTGCAGTCATGTGTCCCATCGTAAGGCCGGGCCGGCGGACGCCCGGCGCGCGCCGGCGGCGGCCGCGCGCGTCGGTGAGCGGTCCGGGCGGGGCCGTGGCCGAAACTGACGCCATGGCTGAGAACGCGCAGGTGGTGGACGGGGAGCCGGGCGGGCGGCCGGACCACACGGGGCTACGTCGGACGCTCGGCTTCCGCGACCTGGTCGTGTACGGGCTGCTGTTCATCGCGCCGATGGCGCCGGTCGGCGTCTTCGGCACGCTCGACGCGAAATCGCACGGGGCCGTCGCACTGGTGTACGTCGTGGCGACGGTGGCCATGGCGTTCACGGCCTTCAGCTACGCGCAGATGGTCCGGGTCGTCCCGCAGGCCGGCTCGGTCTTCGCGTACGCCCGCAAGGGGCTCGGCGAGGGGCCCGGTTTCGTCGCCGGCTGGATGGCGATGCTCGACTACCTGCTGATCCCGGCCGTCGCGTACCTCTTCGCGGGGATCGCGATGGAGGCGCTGGTGCCGGAGGTGCACCGGTGGGTGTGGACCGGGATCGCGGTCGTCGTGACCACGCTGCTCAACCTGTGGGGGGTGCGGGCCGCGGCCCGGGTCGGCTTCGCGGTGCTCGCGATGGAGATCGTGGTGCTGCTGGTCTTCGTGGTGTCGGCGCTCGTCGTGCTCGTCCGGGACGGGGCGCAGCGCGACTGGTGGTCGCCGCTGACCGGCGACGGGACCTTCTCGCTCGCGGCGGTGGTCGGCGCGGTGTCGGTGGCGGTCCTGTCGTACCTGGGCTTCGACGCGATCGCGGCCTTCGCGGAGGAGGTCACCGGCGGCTCGGCGAAGGTGGCGCGGGCGCTGCTCTTCTGTCTGGTGCTCGCGGGCGTCCTCTTCGTCGCCCAGACCTGGCTGGTGGCGCTCCTCGAACCGGTCTCCTCGGCGGAGCTCGCGGCCGATCCGGGGAAGCAGGGCTCGGCCTTCTACGACGCCGTGGACGTCTCGGTGGGCGGCTGGCTGCACGATCTGGTCGCGGTGTCGAAGGCGATCGGCGCGGCGTTCGCGGCGCTGGCCGGGCAGGCGGCCGGCGGGCGGCTGCTCTTCGCGATGGGCCGCGAGGGGCGGCTGCCGCACGCGCTGGCGCGCACCGACTCGGGGGTGCCCCGGGTGGCGCTCCTGGTGTCGGCGACGGTGACGATGATCGCGGCCCTGTGGGCGGCCGGCCGGGACGACGGCCTGGACCACCTGGTGTCGGTGGTCGACGTCGGCGCGCTGACCGCCTTCGTGCTGCTGCACGCGAGCGTGGTCGGCTGGTTCGCGGTCCAGCGCGCGGAGGGCCCCCCGCACTGGCTGCGCCATGTGGTCCTGCCGGTCCTCGGCGCGGCGATCCTGATCGCGGTGATCGTGGAGGCGTCGGTGGAGGCCCAGGTGGTGGGCGTGATCTGGCTGGGCGTGGGGTTCGTGGTCCTCGCGGTCCAGGGGGCGGGGCGCGGGCCGGCCGGGGGCGCCGGCCCGGGGCCGGAGCGGTCGGGGCCGACGCGGCGGTGACGTTGTCGGAGGGCGCCGTTACGCTCGGTGCATGGGTCTGACTACGTCCGCCGAGGCGCCGCTTCCCGTCGGTGAGGTCTCCCGCATGATCGGGGGATGGATCGACCGGCTGGGGGCGATCTGGGTCGAGGGGCAGATCACGCAGCTCTCGCGGCGCCCCGGCGCCGGGGTCGTCTTCCTGACGCTGCGGGATCCCTCGTACGACATCTCCATCGGGGTGACCTGCTACCGGCAGGTCTTCGACGCGGTGGCCGACGTCGTGTCGGAGGGTGCCCGGGTCGTCGTGCACGCGAAGCCGGAGTGGTACGCGCCGCGCGGGCAGCTGTCGCTGCGGGCGGTGGAGATCAAGCCGGTCGGGATCGGCGAGCTGCTGGCCCGTCTCGAACAGCTGAAGCGGGGGCTCGCGGCCGAGGGGCTCTTCGCGCTCGACCGGAAGAAGCCGCTGCCGTTCCTGCCGCGGCTGATCGGCCTGGTCTGCGGCCGGGCGTCGGCGGCCGAGCGGGACGTCCTGGAGAACGCCCGGCGCAGATGGCCGGCGGTCCGCTTCGAGGTGCGGAACGTGCCGGTGCAGGGCGTGAAGGCGGTGCCGCAGGTGATCCAGGCGGTGCGGGAGCTGGACGCGCACCAGGACGTGGACGTGATCGTGGTGGCCCGTGGCGGCGGCAGCGTCGAGGACCTGCTGCCCTTCTCGGACGAGCAGCTGGTCCGCGCGGTGGCCGCGTGCCGGACGCCGGTGGTGTCCGCGATCGGGCACGAGCCGGACTCCCCGCTCCTGGACCTGGTGGCGGACCTGCGCGCCTCCACGCCGACGGACGCGGCGAAGAAGGTCGTCCCGGACGTGGGCGAGGAGCTGGAGCGGGTGCGCGGGCTCCGCGACCGCGCGCTGCGGACGGTCCGGGGGCTCCTGGAGCGCGAGGAGCGGGGGCTCGCGCACGCGCTGGCCCGGCCGGTGATGGAGCACCCGCAGCGGATGGTGGAGGTCAGGGAGGACGAGCTGGACGCCCTCCTGGCGCGGAGCCGGCGGGTCCTCGGGCACCTCCTGGACCGGGCGGATTCGGAGCTGGCGCACACCCGCGCGCGGGTGCGGGCGCTCTCCCCCGCCGCGACCCTGGAGCGCGGCTACGCGGTGCTGCAGCGGGCGGACGGGGCGGTGGTCCGGGCGGCCGGCGAGGTCGCGGAGGGCGAGGAGCTGCGGGCCCGGGTGGCCGAGGGCGAGTTCACGGTGCGGCGGGTGTGACGGGCCCGCGCGGGACGACGACACGAGAAGGCACGGAGGACGGAGAAGAGATGGCAGGCGGTACGGAGACGGGCGCGGCGCTCGGATACGAGGAGGCGCGCGACGAGCTGGTCGAGGTCGTCCGGCGCCTGGAGGCGGGCGGCACGACCCTGGAGGAGTCGCTGGCGCTCTGGGAGCGCGGCGAGGAGCTGGCGAAGGTCTGCCGGCACTGGCTGGAGGGCGCCCGCGCCCGGCTCGACGCCTCGCTGGCGGCCGAGCGGGAGGCGGAGGAGTCCGAGGACTGAGCGCGCGGAGGGGAGCGGAGGGAAGTCGAGGGAAAGCGCCCCGGAGGCGGCGGGAGCCGGGCTACACTGGCGAAGTGAAACGGATCACTATCCGGATTGGATAGTTGAATTTTCACCAATCACGGGCGTACTGTCGGGACATCGCCCGGATTCCCCGCCGGGCGGTCCCCTTTGCAGTCCGGAAGGTACGCAGCATGTCCCTCGTTCTCGACTCCGCCGCCCAGGACCTCCTCTTCCGCGAGGCCCGCACCGCCAACACGTTCACCGACGAGCCGGTGACCGACGAGCAGGTCCAGGCGATCTACGACCTGGTGAAGTTCGGCCCCACCGCCTTCAACCAGACCCCGCTGCGCATCACCCTGGTCCGCTCCGAGGAGGCCCGCGAGCGCCTCGTGAAGCACATGGCCGAGGGCAACCAGGCCAAGACCCGCACGGCGCCGCTCGTCGCGATCCTCTCCGCCGACAACGAGTTCCACGAGGAGCTCCCCGAGCTGCTCCCGCACTTCCCGCAGGCCAAGGACATGTTCTTCGCCGAGCGCCCGGTCCGCGAGGGCTCCGCGCTGCTGAACGCCGCCCTCCAGGCCGCGTACTTCATCGTCGGCGTCCGCGCCGCCGGCCTCGCCGCCGGCCCGATGACCGGCCTGGACTTCGCCGGCCTCCAGAAGGACTTCCTGGACGCCGACCACACCCCGCTCATGGTCGTCAACATCGGCAAGCCCGGCGAGGACGCCTGGTTCCCGCGCTCCCCGCGCCTGGCCTACGACGACGTCATCACCACCGTCTGAGTCGGACCGCCGCGTACGGCGAAGCCCCCGGTACCGAGAGGTACCGGGGGCTTCGCCGTGTCCGGGGCGGGTCAGACCTGCTTCGACCGGAGCGCGCCGGCCATCTGCGCGAGCGTGTCGAAGGACGCCGTCCCCGTCACGACCGTGGTCGCCCCGCCCTCGGTGCGCACCAGCGCGTCGTACTTGGGGCCCTCCCAGCGCTGCCACTCCTGGCCGCCCACCGTCTGCGTCTTCCCGGTGTTCTTGGCCGAGTGGGTGACCTTGGGCACGAACTTCCTCGGCTCGGTGGTCGACTGGTTGACCGAGACGTACTGCGTGTCCGGGGAGAGGAAGCCGAGCTGCCAGGTGTCGCCCTGCTCGCGCTTGTACGAGACCACCGTCGCCTTCCAGTCCTCGCCGAGGCCCTCGGGCGCGAGCACCGGGTAGGGCGCCGCACGCTGGGCCGTGACCAGCTCGACGCGGTAGTCCTTGGCCTTGACCGGCTCCGCGTCCTCGTCGTGCGGGATGAAGAGATACATGACCCCCGCGGCGACCATGATCACCCCGAGGGACTGGAACATCCCGCGTACCGTCTGCCTGCCTCGCTTAGCTGCCACGCCCCATATGGTCGCATCCGGGTCCCGCGCTCATACGTGGGCCCCTCTGCTCAATATGTCGACCTGGCGATAGAGTCACAGCACCCTCCTTTTTCCGGCCGTCGTCGTACAGAAAGGTGCGCTCCGATGACCGAGCACCACCTGCCCCCCGAGCTCGAGGTCTCTCCCGAGGCCCCCGACCGCAACCTGGCGCTCGAACTGGTCCGCGTGACCGAGGCCGCCGCCATGGCCGCCGGCCGCTGGGTCGGCCGCGGCGACAAGATCGGCGCGGACGGCGCCGCCGTCAACGCGATGCGGACCCTCATCTCGACCGTCTCGATGAACGGCGTCGTCGTCATCGGCGAGGGCGAGAAGGACGAGGCGCCGATGCTCTTCAACGGCGAGCGGGTCGGCGACGGCACCGGCGCCGAGGTCGACATCGCCGTGGACCCGATCGACGGCACCACCCTGAACGCCAAGGGCATGCCGAACGCCATCGCCGTCCTCGCCGCCGCCGACCGCGGCTCCATGTTCGACCCGTCCGCGGTCTTCTACATGGACAAGCTGGTCACCGGCCCCGAGGCCGCCGACTTCGTCGACATCAACGCGCCCGTCTCGGTCAACATCCGCCGGGTCGCCAAGGCGAAGGGCATGAACGCCGAGGACGTCACCGTCGTCATCCTGGACCGCCCCCGCCACGAGGGCATCGTCAAGGAGATCCGGGAGACCGGCGCCCGCATCAAGTTCATCTCCGACGGCGACGTGGCCGGCTCGATCATGGCCGCCCGCGAGGGCACCGGCGTCGACCTGCTCATGGGCATCGGCGGCACGCCCGAGGGCATCATCTCGGCCTGTGCCATCAAGTGCCTGGGCGGCGTGATCCAGGGCAAGCTGTGGCCGAAGGACGAGGCCGAGCGCCAGAAGGCGATCGACGCGGGCCACGACCTGGACCGGGTCCTCACCACGACCGACCTGGTCGCCGGCGACAACGTCTTCTTCGTCGCCACCGGCATCACCGACGGCGAGCTGCTGCGCGGGGTGCGCTACCGCTCCGAGACGGCGACCACCCAGTCGCTGGTCATGCGCTCGAAGTCCGGCACGATCCGCCAGATCGACTCCACGCACCGGCTCGCGAAGCTGCGCGCCTACAGCCAGATCGACTTCGACCGGGCGAACTGACACCGGCCCGGCGACGGCAGCGAAGAGGGGCGTCCCCATGTGCGGTGGGGGCGCCCCTTCCCGTTCCGTACGGGTCCGGATCGCGGGGTACGGGACAGGGGTCAGGGCGCCGGGGCGGCCGGCCCCGGCGGTCCGCCCGTCAGCCGGCCTGGGCGACGCGCTCGGCCGCGGCGGACTTGCGCAGCTCGACCTCGCGGCGGCGGCGCCGGGCCAGCACCACACGGCGCTCGGCGGCGGTGAGCCCGCCCCAGACGCCGTACGGCTCCGGCTGGAGCAGCGCGTGCTCGCGGCAGTCGACCATCACGGGACAGCGCGCGCAGACCTGCTTGGCCGCCTCCTCGCGGGCCAGCCGCGCGGCGGTCGGCTCCTTGGAGGGGGCGAAGAAGAGTCCTGCCTCGTCCCGGCGGCACACCGCCTCCGCGTGCCAGGGGCCGTCCTCGTCCTGCCGCGCCGGGGCACGCTGGGGCGGCACGGGGGCTACCTGGAGGGGCTGATGCGGCAGTTGCAGCACGGTCTACTCCTGACGACGGCTTCGCGAGCGAGCAGCGATGCAGCAGCCCTACCCGCTGTGCGCGCGCCTATGCACTGCGTGCCCTCCCCATCCGGAGTCCGGAGCCCCGGCGACGTATTCCGGTCACTTCCTGGCCGATACCCGGTGGGTCGTCAGTGCCCGAGGTGCTTGCGGACCTTGTTCTGGAGGTCGGTGACCCACTTGCCCCGCTTGGGTCTCGCCTCCACGTTCCCGAGCACCGCGTAGCCGTTGACGACGACCAGCGGCGCCTGCGGGTCGACCCCCTCCAGGGTCGTGACCTCGAAGTTCCCGAGGATGCCGGCGCCGGAGCCGCGCAGGCTGATGTTCTCCGGGACGCGGACCTCGATGTTCCCGAAGATCGAGGTGGCGTTGATGGTGGTGAGGGGCTGGGTGAAGATCGCCTCCGTCAGGTCGATCTCCACGTTCCCGAAGATCGCGAAGGCGTTGGTGCGGCGGGCGACCCGCCAGCGGCCCTTGCGGGTGGTGCTGGAGAAGACGGCGAACAGCTGGTCCGCGTTCCCCTCCGCGTCCTCCGGGCCGTAGGCGGCCGGGGCCGGCTCGGGCCGCGCGCCGGCCGGTCCGCCGTCGGCGGCCGGCAGGTCCCGCACGATCGGCTCCAGCTCGCCCACGGTCTTGGCACGGTAGACCGCCTCGACCCGCTCCGCGTGCTCCTCCGCGTCGAGCCGCCCCTGCGCGAGCGCGTCCGCGAGGATGTCCGCGACCCGGTCCCGGTCGGCGTCGGAGGCCCGCAGCGACCCCTGAGGATCGGCGTACGCGGGCGGAGCGGGAGCGGTGGGAGCAGCAGGCGCGACGGGCGGCGCGGGCGCGGCGGGAGCCACCGGCGCGGCGGGCGGCGCGGGCGCGGTCGGGGCGGCGGGGGCTTCCGGGGCGGCGGGGGGCCGCGCGGGGTCGGACGGCCGCCGCGCGGGGTCGGGCTGCTTTTCGAGGTCCACGTCTCCACCCTGGCACACGCGATAGATCGCGACCAGGGATCCCGTCCCCCATCTCTCCCCTAGGGGACGGGACATGCCGAGAACGGATCGCCCCTCCGCGCGAACCCTCGCGCGAACCCTGTCGGCGGGCCTCCCCGGGGCGGAAGACTCCGCTTCGGCGCATTCCCGGCCCCGGGTGAGCCTTACCTCACAGGATCGGTGCCGCGCCCGCGTTCTACGCTGGAGGGCGCGGCCGCCAACGGAGGCGGCGCGCTGCTGTCTGCCGAGTGAGGAATGGCTGCCGTCATGCCAGAGTTTGCGTACTCCGATCTGCTCCCCGTGGGAGAGGACACCACGCCCTACCGTCTGGTGACCGCCGAGGGCGTCTCCACCGTCGAGGCCGACGGCCGTACGTTCCTCAAGGTCGAGCCGGAGGCGCTGCGCACGCTGGCCGCCGAGGCCATCCACGACATCCAGCACTTCCTGCGCCCGGCCCACCTGGCCCAGCTGCGGAAGATCATCGACGACCCGGAGGCGTCGGGCAACGACAAGTTCGTCGCGCTCGACCTCCTGAAGAACGCGAACATCGCCGCCGCCGGCGTGCTCCCCATGTGCCAGGACACCGGCACCGCGATCGTCATGGGCAAGCGCGGGCAGAACGTGCTCACCCGGGGCCGCGACGAGGAGGCCCTGTCGAAGGGCATCTACGACGCGTACACCAAGCTCAACCTCCGCTACTCGCAGATGGCCCCGGTCACCATGTGGGAGGAGAAGAACACCGGCTCGAACCTGCCCGCGCAGATCGAGCTGTACGCGACCGACGGCGGCGCGTACAAGTTCCTCTTCATGGCCAAGGGCGGCGGCTCGGCCAACAAGTCCTTCCTCTACCAGGAGACGAAGGCCGTCCTCAACGAGGCGTCCATGATGAAGTTCCTGGAGGAGAAGATCCGTTCGCTGGGCACGGCCGCGTGCCCGCCGTACCACCTGGCGATCGTGGTCGGCGGCACCTCCGCCGAGTTCGCGCTGAAGACCGCGAAGTACGCCTCCGCGCACTACCTGGACGAGCTGCCGACCGAGGGCGACGCCGCCACCGGCCACGGCTTCCGGGACAAGGAGCTGGAGGAGAAGGTCTTCGAGCTGACGCAGAAGATCGGCATCGGCGCGCAGTTCGGCGGCAAGTACTTCTGCCACGACGTGCGCGTGGTCCGCCTCCCCCGGCACGGCGCCTCGCTGCCCGTCGCGATCGCCGTCTCCTGCTCGGCCGACCGCCAGGCCGTCGCGAAGATCACCGCCGAGGGCGTCTTCCTGGAGCAGCTGGAGACGGACCCGGCGCGCTTCCTGCCGGAGACCGAGGACACCCACCTGGACGCCGGCGACGTCGTGAAGATCGACCTCAGCCGGCCGATGGACGAGGTCCTGGCCGAGCTGACCAAGCACCCGGTCAAGACCCGCCTCTCGCTCACCGGCCCGCTGGTCGTCGCCCGCGACATCGCGCACGCCAGGATCAAGGCGCGGCTCGACGCCGGCGAGGACATGCCGCAGTACATGAAGGACCACCCGGTCTACTACGCGGGCCCGGCGAAGACCCCCGAGGGGTACGCCTCCGGTTCCTTCGGCCCGACGACGGCCGGCCGCATGGACTCGTACGTGGACCAGTTCCAGGCGGCGGGCGGCTCGATGGTGATGCTCGCCAAGGGCAACCGCTCGCAGCAGGTCACCGACGCGTGCGGCACGCACGGCGGCTTCTACCTCGGCTCCATCGGCGGCCCGGCCGCCCGTCTCGCCCAGGACTGCATCAAGAAGATCGAGGTCCTGGACAACGAGGAGGACGGCATGGAGGCCGTCTGGAAGATCGAGGTCGAGGACTTCCCGGCCTTCGTCGTCGTCGACGACAAGGGCAACGACTTCTTCCAGAACCCGGCGCCGGAGCCGACGTTCACCCACATCCCGGTGCGCCAGGGCTCCCAGCTTTCGTAACCCCGGGTAGCACTTCGGCGCCCCCGGTCCGCGCGGACGGACCGGGGGCGCTGTCACATCCCGCTCCGAAAGTCGCTACCGACTGGTAGCCAGCCGGACACTTACTGGTCAGTATGGGTCGCGAGCATGTCAACCACTGAGACGGTCGACCACTCGGGAGCCCCCCATGCCCACCAAGCCCTCCGCCCGGTCCGCGGCCACCGCCACCGGCCTCCTCGGCCTCACGGCCCTGCTCGTCGTCGGGCCCGCGCCCGCCGCCTCCGCCGCCGACCCCGACACCCACCTCACCTCCGCCGCCGCGATCGAGGGCGTGGACTACACGACCTGGCGCCGGGACGTGGCCGCCGTGGTCGCCGAGGCCCGCCCGTACATCGAGGAGCGCGCCGAGGACGCCGGCACGGAGAAGCAGGCGATCGTCCTCGACATCGACAACAGCTCCCTGGAGACGGACTTCCACCCGTTCTGGGAGCTGCCGACCCCGGCCATCCCCGAGATCCGCTCCCTGGTCCGGGACGCGCACGCGCGCGGGGTGAAGGTCTTCTTCGTGACCGCGCGCCCGGGGATCATCCACTCCCTCACCGAGTGGAACCTCAAGCAGGTCGGCTACCCGGTCGACGGGCTGTACGTGCGCTCGCTGCCCGACCTCTTCGCCGAGGTGAGCGCGTACAAGACGGAGAAGCGCGCCGAGATCGAGGCCAAGGGCTACACGATCATCGCGAACATCGGGAACAACACGACCGACGTCGTCGGCGGTCACGCCGAGCGCGCCTTCAAGCTGCCGGACTACGGCAAGCTGTCCTGACCCCGTCCGTCAGCGGGTGATGTGGAACTCCAGGCGGGAGTAGTCCCCGTCCGGGGTCGAGCGGATCCAGCCGCGGGCGTCCTTGAAGTCGCCGGTGCCGCCGGTGACCGCGATGTCGAACGCGGCCGGGGCCTCGTCCTCGGGGGTGACGGAGAGCAGCGTCTGCCCGGTGAGCTGGCCGCCGGGACCGCCGTTCAGGACGTAGGTGCCGACGCACAGCAGGTCCGCCGTCTCCCCGCCGCGCACCACGGTGCAGCCGACGCCGTCCCGGCCGACGGTCTCGCCGCCCTTGGTGCGGGAGAGGTCCTCGGCGAAGGCGAGGGAGTCGCCGACCTCCGGTGACAGGTCGGGAGTCTCGTCCTCGTCGGCGGGGACCTCCTTGGCGTACAGGGTGAACTCGAACCCGTCCGCGGGCACGGCGGGTGCGGCGGCGACCGGTGCGGCGGCCGCGAAGGTGACGGCCGCGACCGTCGCGGCGCCGAGGGCGCCGATCCTCCTGAAGCTCCGGATCATGGACTGCCTCCCTGGCGGGGTGCGGATCTTCCCCCTTCGGGCCGTCCTCACATTGTGCTGCCGCCGTCCGGGTGACGCACCCCGTCGGGGATGATGGGGCCATGCCAGGAAAAGCCCCTCTTCTCCGTACCGCCCTGCTCGCGGCGGCCCTGCTGACCGCCTGCGGTACGACCCCGGAGCCGGACGCGCCGGCCGCCGCCCCGCCGACCGCGGCGAAGTCGCCGACGGCCGCGCCCTCCCCGGAGGCCGTGGTGTCCGTCGGCGGTCCCGGCACCGCCTGCGCGCTCCCCGTCTCCTTCTCCCTCATGGAGGGCTGGGAGCCGGAGACGGTCGAGAAGCCCGAGGACCCCGACTTCGCGGCGCTCGTGGAGCAGGGTCCGGCCACGATCGTCTGCGAGGCGAAGTCGGAGGGGACCTCGGACATCGGCTTCCTGCGGGTGTGGACCGCGCCGAAGGGCCCGGTCCGCTCCACCCTGAAGGCCTTCGTCGAGGACGACAAGAGCAAGGAGCTCGTCCTCACCGACGTGAAGGCGGGCGCGGTGGCCGCCGTGGAGGCCCGCTACTCCGTGTACAGCGAGCTGGAGGAGGACTGGCGGGACGGCCGTTCCTTCGCGGTGACGACCCCGAAGGGCGCGGTCGTCATCATGGAGCTCGGCGGTCTCGACGCCGAGGAGGACGCGGTGGTCGCCGCGTACGAGCTGGCGAAGTCGACGCTCAAGCTCTCGTGACAGGGCCGTGGCCCTCCGTCCCGCACCGGACGGAGGGCCACGGCGTTCTCGGGCCCGCGGGCTACGCGAACCGCTGGTTCGCCGAGCCGTCGCAGGTCTGGAGCCGCACCGGCTCCTTCGCGGCGCCCTGCGCGAGGCAGAGGCCGGTCGCGGCGGCGGGCCGGATCGTGGCGCCGTCGCGGACGAACTTCTGGTTGGCGGCGCCGGAGCAGTTCCAGACGATGAGCGCCTTGCCGGCCTGGTAGGCCGCGCCCGGCACGTCCAGGCAGCGGTCCTGGGTGAGTTCGGTGTGGAGGGTCGCGCGGGCGGAGTCGTACCACCAGCCCTGGTTGCGGCCGCCGTGGCAGTCCCAGCCGAGGACGGCGGTGCCGTTGGCGGACTCGGAGGCGTTCACGTCGAGGCAGTTGCCGGTCGCGGCGTTCCGCAGCGGCTTGTAGACGTCGTCCCAGGCGAGCGGGAAGAGCGTCGGGGTGCCGGAGGAGTTCACGTCGGCGCAGCTCGCCTCGCGCAGGCCGGAGCCGTAGAGCTGGGTCAGGCAGGAGGCGAAGGCGGCGTGGCCGCTCTTGTTGGGGTGGAAGGACTGGCGGGTGGAGTTCTCGTCGATCCCGCCGGGCTTGGAGAGGTCGATGTACAGGCCCCGGGCCCAGGTGTCCTCCATGCAGACCTCGTGGCCGTGGAAGAGCCGGGAGTTGTCGAGGTAGACGGCGCCGGTGGAGGCGGCCACCTTGCGCATGCCGCGCTCGAAGGCGGGGACGGCGGTGTTGCGGCCCCACTTGGTGTCGGAGTCGTAGCCCATGCCGCCGCAGGCCAGCTTGCCGGGGAAGTTCGGGTTGTCGTGGAAGTCCGGGCCGATGGGGCTGGGGTAGCCCATCACGACGAGCTTGTAGTCGCCGTCGGCGTATCCGGCGTCCCGCATGACGGTCTTCAGGTCGCGGACGGTCTGCTCGACCTTGGGGACCAGGGCGTCGACGCGGGCCTGCCAGCCGGGGGCGTACTTGGGCTCGCAGGTGCCCTGGCTCAGGACGTAGCGGGTGACGCAGTCGGTCATGACGGGGCCGAACTGGAGGTCGTCGTTGGCGCCGGCGACCAGGAGGACCATCTTGATGCGGGTGTTGCGGGCCTTGACGGCGAGGTTGTCGCTCTGGACCAGCTCGTCCGCGTACTGCTTGCTCCCGCCGATCCGGATGTTGCCGGTGTAGGCGCCGGAGCAGGAGACGTTGAAGGTCAGGTCGGCGGCGATGCCGGTGCGGTGGATGGCCGCGTCGGGCGAGCGGTGGCACCAGTTGGTGGGGCCGTTGGTGGGTGACTCGTAGGTCCCGACGCCCTCGCCGGAGATCTCGCTGTCGCCGAGCGAGATCAGGCCGGTCCTGCGCTGGTCGAGCGGGCGTTCCTCGGGGCTGCCGTAGATCTTCGTGGCCTCGGCGGCCCGGATCGCCTCCAACTCGGGCGAGAGGGGTACGGAGGCGACGGCGGCCCCCGTACCGGTGTCGGCCGCTCCGGCGGGGGCGGCGGTCAGGGAGCCGAGGGCGGCGGCCGCCGCGGCGACGGCGGCGATGGGCCACCGGAGTCTGTACCTGGTGCGCGTCACTGCGCCTCCTGGAAGTGGGGTTACCCACGGTTTTTACTGGCCGGTACGCGCCTTGGGAATACATCGAACAAGACAAGTGCTCATCTTTTTATGGAGGTTGAGTGATGACTGAGGACACGAAGAACGACGGCGGATACCGGATCGAGCACGACTCCATGGGCGAGGTGCGGGTCCCCGCGCACGCCAAGTGGCGGGCCCAGACCCAGCGGGCGGTGGAGAACTTCCCGGTCTCCGGACAGCGCCTGGAGCGCGCCCACATCGAGGCGCTGGCCCGGATCAAGGCCGCCGCCGCCACCGTCAACGCCGAGCTCGGGGTGATCGACCGGGACCGCGCCGAGGCCATCGCGGCCGCCGCCGCGGAGGTCGCGGAGGGCCGCTGGGACGACCACTTCCCGGTGGACGTCTTCCAGACGGGCTCCGGCACCTCCTCCAACATGAACACCAACGAGGTCCTCGCCACCCTCGCCGGGGAGCGGCTGCCGGCCGACCGGGCCGTCCACCCCAACGACCACGTCAACGCCTCGCAGTCGTCCAACGACGTCTTCCCCTCCTCCATCCACATCGCCGCCACCGCCGCCGTCACCCGCGACCTCGTCCCCGCGCTCGACCACCTGGCCGCCGCCCTGGAGCGAAAATCGGCCGAATTCGCGACGGTCGTGAAGTCGGGCCGTACGCATCTGATGGACGCCACCCCGGTCACCCTGGGCCAGGAGTTCGGCGGCTACGCGGCCCAGGTCAGGTACGGGATCGAGCGGCTGCGCTCCGCCCTCCCCCGGCTCGCCGAACTCCCCCTCGGCGGCACCGCCGTGGGCACCGGCATCAACACCCCGCCCGGCTTCTCGGCCGCCGTCATCGCCGAGCTCGCCCGCGCCACCGGCCTGCCCTTCACCGAGGCCCGCGACCACTTCGAGGCCCAGGGCGCCCGGGACGGCCTGGTGGAGACCTCCGGCCAGCTCAGGACCATCGCCGTCTCCCTCACCAAGATCGCCAACGATCTGCGCTGGATGGCCAGCGGCCCCCGCACCGGCCTGGCCGAGATCGAACTGCCCGACCTCCAGCCCGGCTCCTCGATCATGCCCGGCAAGGTCAACCCCGTGATCCCCGAGGCGGTCCTCATGGTCGCCGCCCAGGTCACCGGCAACGACACCACCGTCGCCGTGGCCGGCGCGGCCGGGAACTTCGAGCTCAACGTGATGCTCCCGGTGATGGCCAAGAACCTGCTGGAGTCCGTACGACTCCTGGCCAACGCCTCCCGGCTGCTCGCCGACCGCACCGTCGACGGCGTCACCGCCAACGTCGAGCGCGCCCGCGAGTACGCCGAGTCCTCCCCCTCCGTCGTCACCCCGCTCAACAAGTACATCGGCTACGAGGAGGCCGCGAAGGTCGCCAAGCGGTCCCTGGCCGAGCGCAAGACCATCCGCGAGGTCGTCCTGGAGTCCGGCTACGTGGACCGCGGCGACCTCACCCTCGAACAGCTCGACGAGGCCCTCGACGTCCTGCGCATGACCCGGCCGTGACCCCGACGTGACCCCGAGGTGTCCCCGGCGCGAACCCGAGGCCGCTCCCGGATGACTCAACCGTGACCTGTGCCGCAGCGCCGGTGGGAGCGCGCCCCTAAGATCTGCGCATGACAGGAGCGGACGGTTCGGACGACATCCAGCGCTGGGCGCCCGGGGAGCACATCCTCTGGCGCTACCGGGGCGTGGGCACCGACGAGGTGCACATCTGCCGGCCGGTGACCGTCGTCCGGGACACGCCGGAACTGCTCGCCGTGTGGATGGCGCCCGGCACCGAGTGCGTCCGCCCGGTGCTCGCCGACGGCACCTCCGTCCACGACGAGCCGCTCGCCACCCGCTACACCGCGCCCCGCACCACCGAGCGCGCCCGCTGGGCCGGCAGCGGGGTCCTCAAGCTGGCGAGACCCGGCGACCCGTGGTCGGTCTGGCTCTTCTGGGAGCGCGGCTGGCGCTTCCGCAGCTGGTACGTCAACCTGGAGGAGCCGCGCCGCCGCTGGGCCGGCGGCGTCGACTCCGAGGACCACTTCCTCGACATCTCCGTCTACCCCGACCAGAGCTGGCTCTGGCGGGACGAGGACGAGTTCGAGCAGGCGCAGCGCGCCGGGCTCATGGACCCGGCCGGGGCCTCCCGGGTGCGGGAGGCCGGCGCCGCGGCCGTACGGCTGGTCGAAAGCTGGGGAACACCCTTCCGGGACGGCTGGGAGGAGTGGCGGCCCGACCCCTCCTGGACCGTCCCCGTCCTGCCCGCGGACTGGGATCGCACCCCGGCGCACACCGCTCCATGAGACCCTTGCCGCGCCCCCCGGGTCGAAACGTAGGATCGTCCTCCGCACGGCCGACAACGGGCGGACACCACGTCACCGACCGAACGCAGCGCAGCAACTGACCACACGTCACCGCACGTCATCGATGAGGGGGAGAGCAGTGCCGGAGCTGTGCCCGGGTCGCACTCCCCCCGCCCCTGCCGCGGTCCGCGGATCGTCCGTATCCACCGCGAACACCGCCGCCGGAGGGTTTATCCCCGCCGGAGGCGCGGCATCGGCGAGAAGAGCGAGTGCATCGCACCACCGGCCCGGACGGACGGAATCCCACGCGTGACGGAGCATCCCACCTCCCACGAAGGCCGGCAGCCGCTGGCCGACCGGCCCCAGGAACAGACGCGGCCTCGCCAGGAGGCCGCGCCCGCCGGCCTGCCCTCCGACATCCCCGCGCAGCCCGCGCCGCAGCTCCCTGAGCCCGCTCCGGCGCCGGGGCCCTCGGCGCCCGCGGTCGCCGTCGCCGTCTCCCCCAAGGGGGCGGAGCCGGCGGGGCGGCGCGAGGGCGACCGGCTGCGCTTCGTCGGCGCCGCGACCCGGCGGATCGCCCGCGGTCTCGACCTCGACGAGATCGTCCTCGGCCTGTGCCGCGCCACCGTGCCGGCCTTCTCCGACGAGATCCTCGTCTACCTCCGCGACCCGCTGCCGGTCGGCGACGAGCGCCCGGTGGCGCCCTTCGTGCTGCGGCTGCGCCGCACCGACCGGCTGCGGTTAACGGACCTGGAGGGCGACGAGCTCGTCCTCGTACCCGATCCCGACCCGACGCCCGCGGCCGAGCTGTGCGAGGTGCGCTCCGGCAGTTCCCTGGCCGAGGTGCTCCGCGGGGTCCGGCCGGTCTTCGGCGACTCCGCCGCCGCCCGGACCGCGCTCGGCGAACTCCTGGGCGCGGAGCATCCGCTGCCCCGCGGACTGCGGGCGATACTGGCGCCGCTGCGCGGCCGCCGCCGGGTGATCGGCGCGGCCGTCTTCCTGCGCCGCGCCGAGCAGCCCGCCTTCGACCCGGACGACCTGCTCGTCGGCGCCCAGCTGGCCACCCACACCGCGCTCGGCATCGACAAGGCGGTGCTGTACGGCCGGGAGGCGTACATCGCGGACGAGCTGCAGCGGACCATGCTG
The DNA here is from genome assembly GCF_040633895.1 of Streptomyces sp. NPDC007863. Classification (NCBI taxonomy): domain Bacteria; kingdom Bacillati; phylum Actinomycetota; class Actinomycetes; order Kitasatosporales; family Streptomycetaceae; genus Streptomyces; species Streptomyces sp. NPDC007863. The sequence continues at coordinate 106,734 of NZ_JBEYEI010000011.1, read as the reverse complement.
CCGGACTCGCTGCCGCAGCCGACCGGCGTCAAGCTCGCCTCCCGCTACCTGCCGGCGGCCGAGACGGCTCGGGTGGGCGGCGACTGGTACGACGCGATCCCGCTGCCCGGCAGCAGGGTCGCGCTGGTCGTCGGCGACGTCATGGGCCACTCGATGACCTCGGCCGCGATCATGGGCCAGCTGCGCACCACCGCGCAGACCCTGGCCGGGCTCGACCTGCCGCCGCAGGAGGTGCTGCACCACCTCGACGAGCAGGCCCAGCGGCTCGGCGAGAACCGGATGGCGACCTGCATGTACGCGGTCTACGACCCGGTCTCGCACCGGATCACGGTCGCCAACGCCGGCCATCCGCCGCCGATACTGCTCCACCTGGACGGGCGCGCGGAGGTGCTGCGGGTGCCCGCGGGCGCCCCGATCGGCGTCGGCGGCGTGGACTTCGAGGCGGTCGAGCTGGACGCCCCGGCCGGTGCGACGCTGCTGCTGTACACGGACGGTCTGGTGGAGTCCCGGCTGCGGGACGTGTGGACCGGGATCGAGCAGCTGCGGGAGCGGCTCGCGGCGGCGGCCCAGCTGACCGGGCCCGACCACGCACCGCCCCTGGAGGCGCTCTGCGACGACGTGCTGGACATGCTGGGTCCGGGCGACCGGGACGACGACATCGCGCTGCTCGCGGCCCGCTTCGACGGGATCGCGCCGAGCGACGTGGCGTACTGGTTCCTGGATCCGGAGGACGCGGCCCCGGGCCGGGCCCGCCGGCTGGCCCGCCGGGCGCTCGCCCGCTGGGACCTGGAGGAGCTCACGGACTCGGTGGAGCTGCTGATCAGCGAGGTGGTGACGAACGCGGTGCGGTACGCGGAGCGGCCGGTGACCCTGCGGCTGCTGCGGACGGACGTGCTGCGCTGCGAGGTCGGCGACGACTCCCCGCAGCTGCCCCGGCAGCGGCGCGCCCGCGAGACGGACGAGGGCGGGCGCGGCCTGTTCCTGGTGAACCGGCTGGCGCGGCGGTGGGGGGCGACCCGTCTGTCGGGCGGCAAGGTCGTCTGGTTCGAGCTGTCGACGCGCGTCTGACCGCCTACGCGACGAAGGCCGGTCCCCTGGCGGGGGCCGGCCTTCGTCGCGTACGGGACGTCGCGTACGGAAGGGGGTCAGCGGGGCTGCTGGGTGGTGCGGTCGGGCAGGACGGCGCCCTCGTCACCGCCCGGGAGGTCGGGGTCGGGCGGCTGGACCGTCGCCGTGGTGGTCGGCTCCCCGGTGGGTTCGCCGGTCGGGACCGGCGGGGTGGTGGTGGCGTCCTGAGTGGGCGTCGGCCGGGTCGTCGGCGGCGTGGTGGGCGGCGTGGTCGGCGCGGTGGGGGTGCGGGCCGGCGGGGTCGTGGCGGTCTCCGTCGGCTCCTCGGTGGGCTCCTCGGTCGGGGTGGGCGAGCCCGTCCCGGTGGGCAGCCGGCCGCCGCCGTCCCAGCCGCCGTCGGTCTCCAGGTCGAACTCGGCGTCGGAGCCGCCGTTCAGGGCGCGCTCGGTGTACGCGCCCCAGATCTTGGCCGGGACGCCGCCGCCGTTGGCGCGGCGGCCGGGATCGACGGTGTCGGTGAGGGTGACCTGTTCGGCGATCTTGCCGGAGGTGTCCTCGCCGAAGAGGGCGACGGCGGTGACCAGTTCGGGGGTGTAGCCGACGAACCAGGCGGAGCGGTTGTTCTCGGAGGTGCCGGTCTTGCCGGCGGCCTCGTAGTCGCCGGCGGCGCGGTAGCCGGAGCCGTTCTCGACGACGCTGTGCATGGCCTTGGTGACGGTGTCGGCGGCCCGGCGGCTGATGACCTGCTCGCCGGTCTGCCTCACCGTCTCGACCTGGCGGTCGCGGTGCTGGGCGGCCTTGACGAGGGTCGGGGTGACCTTCGCGCCGTGGTTGTCGAGGGTGGCGTAGGCGCCGGCCATGTCGAGGGTGGAGGCGCCCATGGTGCCGAGTGCCATGGCGGGGGTGGGGTCGAAGTCCTGGCCGTCCTTCAGGCCGAGGCCGAGGGCGGTCTTCTTGGTCTTCTCGGCGCCGACGTCGACGATCATCTGGGCGTAGACCGAGTTGATGGACTTGTCGGTGGCCCGCTGCACGGAGACGGGGCCGTACGAGCGGTCGTCCTCGTTCTCGGGGGCGTAGGGGATCTCGCTGCCGACGACGGGGCGCTTGCTGTCGCCGTCGTAGACGGTGCCGAGGCCGATCTCGCGGCCGTCCTGGGTGGTCGCCTCGTTGTCGAGGGCGGAGGCGAGGACGATCGGCTTGAAGGTGGAGGCGGGCTGGAAGTCGCGCCGGGTGGCGTTGGACATCCAGTGCTCGGTGGCGCCGACGCCGCCGTACATCGCGACGACCGCGCCGGTCTTCGGGTCGACGGAGGTGGCGCCGGCCTGGACGGTGGCGGCCTTCTTGTCGCCCTTGCGGTCGAGCTTGGCCTCCAGCTCCTTGTCGACCGCGGCGACGAGGTCCTTCTGCTTGCCCTCGTCGATGTTCAGGGTGATGGTCCAGCCGCCGGCCTTGATGTCCTCCTCGCTGACGCCCTGGCGCATCAGCTCCTGGTTGGCGGCCTCGACGATGTAGCCGGTCTGGCCCTCCATGCCCGGGAGCGGCTTGGGCGCCTGCGGGACGGGGAACTTCAGGCCGGCGCGCTCGGCGGCGGGCAGCCAGCCCATCTCGACCATGTTGTCGAGGACGTAGTTCCAGCGCTCCTCGACGAGCTTGCGGCCGGTGGCGTTGGCGGAGGTCCAGTCGTACTGGTTGGGGGCCTGGAGCAGCGAGGCGAGGTAGGCGCCCTGGGCGGTGGTGAGCCGGGAGGCGTCGGTGCCGTAGTACGAGCGGGCGGCGGCCTGGATGCCGTAGGCGGAGCGGCCGTAGTAGCTGGTGTTCATGTACCCGGCGAGGATGTCGGACTTGGACATCTCCTCGTCGACCTTGATGGCGATGACCATTTCCTTGAGCTTGCGGGTCGCCGTCTGGTCCTGGCTCAGGTAGAAGTTCTTGACGTACTGCTGGGTGATCGTGGAGCCGCCCTGCTTGCCCTTGCCGGTGAGGGTGTTCCAGGCGGCGCGGGTGGTGCCCTTGATGTCGACGCCGTTGTCCTTGTAGAAGGTCTTGTTCTCGGCGGCGACGAAGGCCCGCTGGACGGGGAGCGGGATCTTCTCCAGGCCCACGATCTCGCGGTTGATCTCGCCGGTGCGGGCGAGGATCTTGCCGTTGGAGTACTTGTAGATGTTGCTCTGCATGGTCGCCTCGGCGTTGGCCGTGGGCACGGGGACCAGCAGGTAGACGGTGTAGAGGCCGCCGATACCGATCAGGCAGAGCAGGAGGAAGGTGCCCAGCAGCTTCTTCCAGGTGAAGAGGCGGCGTATGCCCCGTTTCTTCGCCTTCGCGTCCGGTCGGCCCATGTCGTGTGTCGCTCCGCTCGTCGTGTGTCCCGCCGCCCCCGGTCGTCCGACGCGCCGGATCAGCTCAGCAAGCTAACACCGACACTGCGGACATAGGGCAACCGATCACGCCTTTTCAGGACGTGAGAATCAGCACCCACCTCCAGGGGAACCGACGTCCGAGCGGAGGTGATGGTTGCGTGAAGGATTGGTTCCGCTTTCCCGCACATCCACCGCCGCCCCATCCGGGTGCGGCTATACATCGTGCGTATACACCCGGTGTACAGTGACGCCATGTCCATCGGTCACACCCTCCTCGGCCTCCTCGAATCGGGTCCGCGCCACGGCTACGACCTCAAGCGCGCCTTCGACGAGCGGTTCGGCCACGACCGGCCGCTCCACTACGGCCAGGTCTACTCGACGATGTCCCGCCTCCTGAAGAACGGCCTCGTCGTCGTCGACGGCGTCGAGGCCGGCGGCGGCCCCGAGCGCAAGCGGTACGCGATCACCGACGCCGGCATCACCGACGTCGCCACCTGGCTCGCGACCCCCGAGAAGCCGGAGCCGTACCTCCAGTCCACGCTCTACACCAAGGTCGTCCTCGCCCTGATGACCGGCCGCGGGGCCGCCGAGCTGCTCGACACCCAGCGCGCCGAACACCTGCGCCTGATGCGCGAGCTCACCCGCCGCAAGAAGGACGGCGACCTCGCCGACCAGCTCATCTGCGACCACGCCCTCTTCCACCTGGAGGCCGACCTGCGCTGGCTCGAACTCACCGCGGCCCGCCTCGACCGGCTCGCCGAGGAGGTCGGCCGATGACCCTCCTCCGCGCCGAGGGCCTGACCAAGGCGTACGGCCCCACCGCCGCGCTCTCCGGGGCGGACTTCGCCCTGCGCGCCGGCGAGGTCGTCGCCGTCATGGGCCCCTCCGGCTCCGGCAAGTCCACCCTCCTGCACTGCCTCGCGGGCATCGTCCGCCCCGACGCGGGCACCCTCACCTACGACGGACGCGACCTCACCGCCCTCTCCGACGGCGCCCGCAGCGCCCTGCGCCGCACCGACTTCGGCTTCGTCTTCCAGTTCGGCCGGCTCGTCCCCGAGCTCAGCTGCGTGGAGAACGTCGCCCTGCCGCTCCGCCTGAACGGCGAGAAGCGCAAGGCCGCCGAGGCCCGCGCCGCCGAATGGCTCGCCCGTCTGGAGGTCGACGACACCGCGGCCAAGCGCCCCGGCGAGATATCCGGCGGCCAGGGCCAGCGGGTCGCCGTCGCCCGCGCCCTCGTCACCGCCCCGCGCGTGATCTTCGCCGACGAACCGACCGGCGCCCTCGACTCCCTCAACGGCGAGCGGGTGATGCGGCTGCTCACCGACGCCTCCCGGGACACCGGCGCCGCCGTCGTCCTCGTCACCCACGAGGCCCGCGTCGCCGCCTGGTCCGACCGCGAGGTCGTCGTCCGCGACGGCGTGGTCCGGTCCACGGAGTGGGCCGCGTGAGCCCCCGGCTCTGGGCCCGCGACCTCGCCCTCGGCGCCCGATTCGCCGTCACCGGCGGCCGCTCGGGAGTCCTCCGCACGCTGCTCACCGCGGCCGGCGTCGGCTTCGGCGTGGCGCTGCTGCTGCTCGCCGCCTCCTTCCCGAACATGCTCTTCCAGCGGGAGGTCCGGGAGTCGGTCCGCGCCGTCGACGGCAGCGAACAGATCACCGCGCCCCGGCCCGACACCTTCCTCCACCTCTCGCGGAACACCGTCTACCGCGACGACGTCATCAGCGGACTGCTGCTGCGCCCCGAGGGCGACGCGCCTCCGGTCCCGCCGGGCGCCGAAGCCTTCCCGAAGGCCGGCGAGATGCTGGTCTCCCCCGCGCTCGGCGAACTGCTCGACTCCCCCGACGGCGCCCTCCTCAGGGAACGGCTGCCCTACCGGGTCGCCGGGACGATCGGCGAGGCCGGCCTCATCGGCCCGGCCGAACTGCGGTACGTCGCCCACGCCGACTTCCTGGACGAGGAGAACCTCGACGGGCGCGGCGTCCGCTACGGCTGGTCGGTGCCCGAGGAGCCGATGAACGCGTTCCTCATCCTCCTCGTCGTCGTCGCCTGCGTCGTCCTGCTCCTCCCGGTGCTCGTCTTCGTCGCGACCTCCGTCCGCTTCGGCGGCGAGCAGCGGGACCGTCGGCTCGCCGCGCTCCGGCTGATCGGCGCCGACACCGCCACGACCCGGCGGATCGCGGCCGGCGAGTCCCTGGCGGGCGCGCTGCTCGGCCTGCTCGCGGGCCTCGGACTCTTCGCCGCCGGACGGCAGTTCGCGGGCACCTTCACCATCTGGGACGTCAACGCCTACCCGGCCGACGTCGTGCCGATGCCCTCGGTCGCCGCGCTCGTCCTCGCCGTCGTCCCGGTCGCCTCGGTCGTGGTCACCCTCGCCGCCATGCGGAGCGTGGTGGTCGAGCCGCTCGGCGTCGTCCGCGTCTCCACCCCGCGCCGCCGCCGGCTGTGGTGGCGGCTGCTGCTCCTCGCGGCCGGCGCGGCCTTCCTCCTCCCGCTCATGGGCGACGTCGAGGCAACCCAGACCGACATCGACACCGTGGGCGTCGTCACCGGCACCACGCTGGCCCTGATCGGCCTCACCACGCTCCTGCCGTGGCTCGTCGAGGCGGGCGTCAAACGGCTGGGCACCGGCCCGGTGGCCTGGCAGCTCGCGGTCCGCAGGCTCCAGCTGAGCTCCGGCACGGCGGCCCGCGCGGTCAGCGGCATCGTGGTCGCGGCCACCGGGGCGATCGCGCTCCAGATGCTCTTCCAGGCGATGGAGAGCGACTTCACCCAGCTCACCGGCGAGGACTCGTCCCGCGCCCAGATCGTCTTCGGCACCGACGCGGAGACCGCCGCCGAGGCCCGCGGGGTGATCGACCGCGTCGCGCGGACCGAGGGCGTCGCCGGCGTGATCGGCACGGTCGAGTCGAACGTCTGGCGGCCGGGACCGCTCGGCAAGGGCGAGGAGTTCGCCCCCATGGCCTCGCTCCGGGTCGGCGACTGCGCCTCCCTCCGCGAGTTCGCCACCCTGCCGTCCTGCGCGGACGGCGACGTCTTCGTCTTCCTCGCGCACGGCGCGCAGGGCGGCCCGGACGACTCCCACGTCACCCGGGCCGCCCGGCCCGGCGCCACGGTCGCCCTGCGCGACCCGCACCCCCACCCGGACGAGCCGAAGCGCCCCGCCGGCGCCCCGGCGTCGTGGCGGATCCCCGCCGACGCCCGGGTCGTCGACTCCCGCCCGTCCCCGACGGGCATGTACGAGTACGGCGTGCTCGCCACCCCGTCGGCGATCGGCACCGCCGTCCTCGACACCCCCGAGGCGCAGGTCATGGTCCGGCTCGACCCGTCCGTGCCCGACGCCGCCGAGTCCGTGCGGAACACGGCCTCGGACATCGACCCGGCGTCCTACGTCCGCGACCTGAAGGACACCGAGCGCGACGCGGCCTTCTCCAGCGTCCGCACCGGCATCCTCGTCGGCTCCACCCTGACGATGCTCCTGGTGGCGGCGTCGCTGCTGGTCTCGACCCTGGAGCAGCTGCGCGACCGCAAGCGGCTGCTGTCCTCGCTCGTCGCCTTCGGCACCCGCCGCTCGACCCTGAGCTGGTCGGTGCTGTGGCAGACGGCGGTGCCGATCCTCCTCGGGCTCGCCCTCGCCGTGGCGGGCGGCCTCGCCCTCGGGATCGTGCTGCTGCGCCTCGGGGGCCAGCAGGTGCGGGACTGGTGGGCGTTCCTGCCCGTCGTCGGGATCGGTCTCGGGCTGATCGCGACCGTGACGCTGCTGAGCCTGCCGCCGCTGTGGCGGCTGATGCGCGCGGACGGCCTGCGCACCGAGTAATCCGTCGGGCGGATGTACGGGGGAAAGGGCGCGGGTTCCCGATACCGGGGGGTTTCGGGAGCCCGCGCCCCCGCGTCTCAGAAACCCGCGCCCCGCGTCTCAGGAACCCGCGCCCAGCACCCGTACCGGCAGCGCCGCCAGCTCCTCGCGCAGCGCCCCGGCCAGCTCCTCGAACTCGGAGTGGCGGGCCGCGCCGGCCCGCATCGCGAGGGCGACCCGCCGGGTGGGCGCGGGGGAGGCGAAGGAGCCGGTGCTCAGGGCGGTGTTGCGGGCGGTCTCGACGGTGACGGCGGTGCTCGGCAGCAGCGTCACGCCGAGCCCGCCGGCGACCAGCTGGACCAGGGTCGACAGTCCGGCCGCGGTGGTGGTGACCTCGGCGCCGTCCTCCCGCCCGGCCTCGCGGCAGATGTCGAGGGCCTGGTCGCGCAGGCAGTGCCCCTCGTCGAGGAGGAGCAGCCGCAGCCCCCTGAGGGCCTCGCGCGGGATGTCGTCCCGCCCGGCCAGCGGATGCCCCTCGGCCGCGACCAGGACGAAGTCCTCGTCGAACAGCGGGAGTTCGACGACCCCGGGCACCCCGAGGGGCACGGCGAGGAGCAGCAGGTCGAGCCGGCCCGCGGCGAGCCCCTCCAGGAGGGACGAGGTCTGCTCCTCGTGGACCTGGAGGTCGAGCTCCGGGTAGCGGGTGTGGACGAGCCGCAGCACGGTCGGCAGCAGATAGGGCGCGACCGTCGGGATCACGCCGAGGCGCAGCACCCCGGTGAACGGCGCCTGCGCGGCCTCCGCCTCCTCCATCAGCTCCCCCACCGCGTCGAGCACCGCGCCGGTGCGCGCCGCGAGCCGTTCCCCGGCGGGCGAGAGCAGCACTCTCCGTGTCGTACGCTCCAGCAGCTGGACACCGAGTGCCTCTTCGAGTGCCGAAACCGCGCCCGAAAGAGCCGGCTGGCTCATCCCGATCGCCGCCGCGGCGTCCCGGAAGTGCAGGTGCTCCGCGACCGCCGCGAAGGCTCTGAGCTGGGACAGACTGGGTTGTTTCACGCGCCGGACGGGAACCACTGATAACCACCTTCGATCAACACGACCCACTCTAGCTATTTCACTGATCAATGCACTCCGTGCCAGTATGTGAGACGTCCAACCCCTCACGGAAGCCCTCAAAAGGGATGCTTCCGACTCTGCAAGGAGAGCGCGTGCTCACTGTCGGTGACCAGTTCCCCACCTACGACCTGACCGCCTGCGTGTCGCTGGAGAGCGGCAAGGAGTTCGCGCAGATCGACCACAAGTCCTACGAGGGCAAGTGGCGCGTGGTGTTCTTCTGGCCGAAGGACTTCACCTTCGTCTGCCCGACCGAGATCGCCGCGTTCGGCAAGCTGAACGACGAGTTCGCCGACCGTGACGCCCAGATCCTCGGCGTCTCCGGCGACTCCGAGTTCGTCCACCACGCCTGGCGCAAGGACCACGCCGACCTGCGTGACCTGCCCTTCCCGATGCTCGCCGACTCGAAGCACGAGCTCATGAGCGACTGCGGCGTGCGCGGCGAGGACGGCTTCGCCCAGCGTGCCGTCTTCATCGTGGACCCGAACAACGAGATCCAGTTCACCATGGTGACCGCCGGTTCCGTGGGCCGTAACCCCAAGGAGGTCCTGCGGGTCCTCGACGCCCTGCAGACCGACGAGCTCTGCCCCTGCAACTGGACCAAGGGCGAGGACACCCTCGACGCCGGCAAGCTCCTGGCCGGTGAGTGAGCATGGCCCTCGATGAGCTGAAGGCCGCCATACCGGACTTCGCCAAGGACCTGAAGCTGAACCTCGGCTCGGTCATCGGCAACAGCGAGCTCCCGCAGCAGCAGCTGTGGGGCACCGTCCTCGCCTGCGCGATCGCCTCGCGCTCGCCGAAGGTGCTGAAGGAGCTGGAGCCCGAGGCCCAGTCGAACCTGAAGCCCGAGGCGTACCAGGCCGCCAAGTCCGCCGCCGCCATCATGGCGATGAACAACGTCTTCTACCGGACCCGGCACCTGCTGTCGGACCCCGAGTACGGGACGATGCGGGCCGGTCTGCGGATGAACGTCATCGGCAACCCGGGCGTCGAGAAGGTCGACTTCGAGCTCTGGTCGCTCGCCGTCTCCGCGATCAACGGCTGCGGCCAGTGCCTGGACTCGCACGAGCAGGTCCTGCGCAAGGCCGGCGTCGACCGCGAGACGATCCAGGAGGCGTTCAAGATCGCCGCGGTGATCCAGGCGGTCGCCGTCACCCTGGACGCGGAGGCCGTCCTCGCCGAGTAGGACTCGGACTCCGTACTCCGTACGTACGGGAGGGGCCCCGGAGCACTCGCTCCGGGGCCCTTCCGTTCTTCCCCGCGGCTACTTCTTGAGCGCGGCCATCAGGGCGAGCGCGTCCTGGGTCAGCGGCACGTCGGAGCCGGAGAGGTCGGGCGCGCCCTGCTGGACGAGCTCGCCGTCCTCCGTCTCGTAGTACGTCCGGGACGCCTCCAGCTCCAGGACGGCCTGGCCGTCGAGCACCCGCAGCATCCCGCCGTCCTCGGCCCGGTCGCTGAAGAACGCCTGCTCCCCGACGCCGCCGATCGGCTCCGTCAGACCGAATTCCTCCGCCACGGCCGCGAACTCGGGCCCCGGATCGGTCACCCGGTGCAGGGTGTACCGGACGTTCACGCTCTGCTCCCGGTCGCCCTCGCCGAAGTTGACCGTGCAGGTGCTCTGCCTCATCGCCGGGTCGTCCAGCTCGGGGCCGGCTCCGGCGGTGCCGCGCTTGCCGAGGACGGCGGCCATCCCCTTCAGCTCGGCCCGCGCGCACAGGTCGTCGACCGCCCGGTAGCCGCCCAGGTCGGGACCCGGCTCGGCCCGCTGCCCGTACGCGTAGAGCCCCGCGCCCCACACCGCCGAGGCGGCCACCGCGCCGCCGAGCGCCCACAGCCAGGGCCGGCGGGCCCGGGGCGGGCGCGGTGGGCGCGGCGGGCGCTCCTCGGTCAGCACCTCGGCCGTCTCGAAGGGGGCGCCGCCTTCCAGTTCGGGTTCGGATATCACGCCTTGCCCTTCCGCTCGGGCGAACCGGGCGCCGGGGTCGGCGCCACCTCGAAGGCGGTGGCGCCGCGCGGCTCGGCGGCGGTGAGCAGCGCCGGCTCCTGACTCCACGCCTTCAGGTAGCCGACGACGGTGTTGGCGACCGCGACGAGCGGGACGGCGACGACGGCGCCGCCGATGCCGGCGGTCAGCCCGCCCGCCGCGACCGAGAGGACCACGGCGAGCGGGTGGACGCGGACGGCCCGGCCGAGGATGAACGGCTGGAGGACGTGGCCCTCGATCTGCTGCACGGCGAGGACGACGACGAGCACCATCAGCGCGGTGAACACGCCGTTGGTGACGAGGGCGACCAGGCAGGCGAGGGCGCCGGAGATGACGGCGCCGACGAGCGGGATGAAGGCGAAGAGGAAGATGAAGACGGCGAGCGGGACCGCCATCGGCACGTCGAGGAAGTACAGGCCGAGGCCGATGAAGACCGCGTCGATGAGGGCGACCAGGACGGTGCCGCGCACATAGGCGGTGAGGGTGCGCCAGGCGCGCGGACCGGCGCCGGCGACCCCGGGCCGCGCCTGCGCGGGGACGAGCTTCAGCGTCCACTCCCAGACCTTCTTCCCGTCGTAGAGCAGGAAGAGGGTGGAGAACATCGCGAGCAGGATGCCGGTCATGGTCTCGACGATCACGGTCACGCCCTGGAGTCCGGCGGAGGTGATCTGCTCGGCGTTGGCGCCGATGGTGTCGCTGAGGTTCTTCGCGATGTCGTTGATCTGGCGCTCGGTCACGTGGAAGGGGCTGTCGAGGAGCCAGCGCTTGAGCTCCTCGATGCCGTCCCTGACCCGGTCGGTGAGGTTGTCGATGTTGTCCATCACCTGCCACACCACGAACCAGCCGACCAGTCCCATCACGACGAAGCCGGAGATGGCGGTGATGGCGGTGGCGAGCCCGCGCGGCACGCCCATGGTGCGCAGCCGGGCCACGGTGGGCTGGAGCAGTGCGGTGACCAGGAGGGCGGCGACGAAGGCGAGGACGACGAGCTGGACGGAGCTGATGACCCGCATGAGGACCCAGACGGTCCCGGCGAGCACGAGCAGCCGCCAGCCGGCCTCGCCGGCGACCCGCAGTCCCCACGGGATGGCGGAGACCGGGTCGGGGCGGGCGGGGACGGCGGGGGCGTACGCCGGCGGCGCGGGCACGGTGCGTCCCTCGGTCACGGCGACGGCGACGTCCCCGGCGGCCGCCGGCTCGGCGGCTTCACCGGAAGGTTTCTCCCCGGCCGGCGCGCGTCCGGGAGCCGGCGGCGCCTGCCCGTCGTCCGGTCCGCCGGATCCCGCGCGTCCGGCCGGTCCGTGGTGCTCCTGGTCCTCGGCCGTCTCGGCGCGCCGGGCGTCCAGCGCGGCTCCCACCCGGCCGATGCCCTCGCCCAGTCGGTTCAGCCATCCTGGCAGTCTCGACATCTCGTTCCTCTTCCCCCCGTTCGGTCCCTGGCAACCTACACGCAGGAAGCCCCGCACCGTAGGACGGTGCGGGGCTCCCCGGGGTTGAGCGAGTGCCGGTCTAGTACCAGCGGTTGGCCTGCCAGAACGACCAGGCGCCGCACGGGCTGCCGTAGCGGTCGTTCATGTAGCTGAGACCCCACTTGATCTGGGTGGCGGGGTTGGTCTGCCAGTCGGCGCCGGCCGAGGACATCTTGGAGCCCGGCAGGGCCTGGACGAGGCCGTAGGCGCCGGAGGAAGGGTTCTGCGCGCGGTAGTTCCAGGTGGACTCGTGGTCCACGATGTTGCTGAAGCACTGGAACTGCGAGGCCGGGACCATCTGGCGGGCGATCGCCTTGACCTCGGAGACGGTGTACGAGCCCTGGGCGGCGAAGCTGGACGCGTCGCGGACGGCGTCGCGGCTGGCGCGCTCGGCCTCCGCCTTCGCGCGGGCCTCCCGCTCCTCGCGCTCCTTCTTCTCCTGCTCGGCCTTCTCGTCGGCGGCCTTCTTCTTCGCCTCGGCGTCCTCGGCGGCCTTGACGCGGGCGGCCTCCTCGACGCTCTTGCGCGCGGTGGCGTCCGCGGCGGCGGCCTGGACGTCGGCCTGCTCCGCGAGGGAGGCGACCTGGACCTGGGCCTGCGCGCCCGCGGGGATGTCCGCCAGCAGCGTGCTGTCGGCCGCGGTGGCCTCGAAGTTGTCGTCCGAGGTGGCCTGGGCGGCGTTGCCCGTGGCAACGCCGACGACGGCGCCGACGGTGGTGACCGCAGTGGCAGATGCCACCGCGAATCCCCGGACCGAGATCCGGCTCACACGGTTTCCTTCCAGCATCGCCCGCAACGGTGACCTCGCGGGCGAAATCGTGCCCCCGGCGCTGGTCTTCGTCGTACCGGTCACAGAAGACACGGGCCCGTGGTGCTGTGGGCGGCATACGGCGACGTCTGTGGAGTTGTGCGGTGGTGCGTGTGCGCTCGACGGGATCGAGGGTGCACGGGTGCCGTATGCGGGGCCTGACGGAAGCAAGACTTTGCCGGACGCGGACGCCGCAAGGCAATTCCGTGTTGCGTGTGAAAGCTCACACCTCATTGGGCGCAGGTGTTTTGACGGATGTTGCGGACAGCAGGGCGCCGCCCGGCTAAGCTCCTGCGCTTCGCCGGGCGGCGCCAACTCCCGTACGGGAGCCAATCGGTACGAATCGGGCTACAGGTGGCCGTCCTCCAGCATCTCGGTCACCAGGGCCGCGATCTGGGACCGCTCGGAGCGGGTCAGGGTGACGTGCGCGAAGAGCGGATGCCCCTTCAGCTTCTCGACCACGGCGACGACTCCGTCGTACCGCCCCACCCGGAGGTTGTCCCGCTGGGCGACGTCATGGGTGAGCACCACCCGCGAATTCGCCCCGATACGGGACAGAACGGTCAACAGGACGTTCCGTTCCAGGGACTGGGCCTCGTCGACGATGACGAAGGCGTCGTGGAGCGAGCGGCCCCGGATGTGGGTGAGCGGAAGGACCTCCAGCATCCCCCGGGACAGCACCTCCTCGATCACCTCGCGCCCGGCGACCGACGAGAGCGTGTCGAAGACCGCCTGCGCCCACGGGCTCATCTTCTCGGACTCGCTGCCCGGCAGATAGCCGAGGTCCTGGCCGCCGACCGCGTACAGCGGACGGAAGACCATCACCTTCTGGTGCTGCCGGCGCTCCAGGACCGCCTCCAGGCCCGCGCAGAGCGCGAGCGCCGACTTGCCGGTGCCGGCCCGGCCGCCCATCGAGATGATCCCGACGTCCGGGTCGAGCAGCAGGTCCAGCGCGATGCGCTGCTCGGCGCTGCGGCCGCGGATCCCGAAGGCCTCCCGGTCGCCGCGGACCAGCCGTACGTTCCCGTCCGCGCCGACCCGGCCGAGCGCCTTGCCGCGCTCCGACTGGAGCACCAGACCGGTGTGCACGGGCAGCTCGGCCGCCTCGGGCACGTACAGCCGCTCCTCGTCGTAGAGGAGGTCGATCTGCTCGGCGGAGAGGGACAGCTCGGACATCCCGGTCCAGCCGTTGGCGTCCGTGATGGCGAGCTCCGCGCGGTACTCCTCGGCGAGCAGGCCCACCGAGGACGCCTTGATGCGCAGCGGCAGGTCCTTGGAGACGACGGTGACGTCGTACCCCTCCGCCTGGAGGTTGCGCGCGACCGCGAGGATGCGGGAGTCGTTGTCCCCCAGCCGGTAGCCGGCCGGCAGGACGGAGGGGTCGGAGTGGTTGAGCTCGACCCGCAGCGTGCCGCCGAGATCCCCGATCGGGAGCGGCGCGTCCAGGCGGCCGTACCGGACCCGGAAGTCGTCCAGCAGGCGCAGCGCCTGCCGGGCGAAGTAACCGAGCTCCGGGTGGTGCCGCTTCGCCTCCAGCTCGGTCACCACCACGATGGGGAGCACGACCTCGTGCTCCTCGAAGCGGGACATCGCCTTGGGATCGGCGAGCAGGACGCTGGTGTCGAGTACATAGGTGCGCCGGTCGGAAAGGCGGCGCTTCGTGCTGGTCACCACGGAAGGACAGACCCCCTCTGAAGACCCGAATGAGGCCGGGGTGCGACGGGACAACCGGTGTCGCGGCGGAATGGGACCGGGATCGGACCGCCCAGCGCGGACCGAACACCGGCCCTCCGCGTCTCCCGTGCGTGTCCCGCACGGTCGTCCTGGTGCAAGGGGCCTCCCGGGTGGCGGTCTCCGTGCCGCTCACTTCACCAGGCTTATTCCCTCGAACACTCCTTGCCATGCCACGGCATATGACGGCGTGTTCGTGAACGTCCGGTGACTCCCCCGGGACAGCCGGGAACGGTGTGGCTCAGGTGCCGTAGCGCCGGTGCCGGGCCGCGTAGTCGCGCAGCGCCCGCAGGAAGTCGACCTTGCGGAAGGCCGGCCAGTGGACCTCGCAGAAGTAGTACTCGGAGTGCGCGCTCTGCCACAGCATGAAGCCGGAGAGGCGCTGCTCGCCGCTGGTGCGGATCACCAGGTCCGGGTCGGGCTGGCCACGGGTGTACAGGTGCTCCGAGATGAGGTCGATGGAGACGGTCTCGGCCAGCTCCTCGAAGCTGGTGCCGCGCTCGGCGTGGTCCAGGAGGAGGGAGCGGACCGCGTCCGCGATCTCCTGCCGGCCGCCGTAGCCGACGGCGACGTTGACCAGTATCCCGGCGTTGGCCCGGGTGGCCTCCTCGGCCTCCTTGAGGACCGTCTGGGTCCGGGCGGGGAGCAGGTCCATGGTGCCGACGTGGTGCACCCGCCAGCGGCCGTCCGAGGCGAGCGCCTTCACCGCGTCCTCGATGATCCCGAGCAGCGGCACCAGCTGCTCCTCGGGACGGTTCAGGTTGTCCGTGGAGAGCATCCAGAGCGTGACGACCTCGACGTCGGTCTCGGCGCACCAGCCGAGCAGCTCCCGGATCTTGTCCGCGCCGGCCTTGTGTCCCTGCTCGGGGGTGCCGCCGGAGGCCTTGGCCCAGCGCCGGTTGCCGTCGAGGATGACCCCGATGTGCTTGGGCACCTGATCGTGGTCGAGACGGCCTTCCACCCGGCGTGCGTAGAGCCCGTACACCAGGTCGCGCAGGTTCACTGTTCTTTACCCCTCCATGGGCGGGCGGTTCGCAAGCCGCCACACTACTGCCGTCGGGTGAAGGCTCCCAGCCCGGGCGTGTCACAACTCCTTACGGGACTGTCACAAGTCCGTGATAAGCAGAGATACGTGACTGATTCCCCCCTCTACCGCGCCGCCGCGGAGCGCTACGACTCCATGGAGTACCGCCGCTCGGGCCGCAGCGGGCTCAAGCTCCCCGCCGTCTCCCTCGGTCTCTGGCACAACTTCGGCGACGACCGCACGCTCGACTCGCAGCGCGCGATCCTGCGCCGCGCCTTCGACCTCGGCGTCACCCACTTCGACCTGGCGAACAACTACGGCCCGCCGCCCGGCTCCGCCGAGCTGAACTTCGGCAAGATCTTCGCCCAGGACTTCGCGCCCTACCGCGACGAGCTGATCGTCTCGACGAAGGCCGGCTACCTGATGCACCCGGGCCCGTACGGCGAGTGGGGCTCCCGCAAGTACCTGCTGTCCTCGCTCGACGCCTCCCTGGACCGGATGGGCCTCGACTACGTCGACGTCTTCTACTCCCACCGCTTCGACCCGGAGACCCCGCTGGAGGAGACCATGGGGGCGCTCGCCTCCGCGGTCCAGCAGGGCAAGGCGCTGTACGTCGGCGTCTCCTCGTACAACGCGGAGCAGACCGCCGAGGCCGCGCGGCTCCTCAAGGAGATGGGCGTCCCGGCCCTGATCCACCAGCCCTCGTACTCGATGATCAACCGCTGGATCGAGGACGACAACCTGCTCGACACCCTGGAGACGGCCGGCATGGGCTGCATCTCCTTCGTGCCGCTCGCCCAGGGCCTGCTCACCAACAAGTACCTGAAGGGCATCCCGGAGGGCTCCCGCGCCACCCAGGGCAAGTCCCTCGACCCGAACCTGCTCTCCGACGAGGTGCTGCGCCGGCTGACCGGCCTCGCCGACATCGCCGCGCGGCGCGGGCAGTCCCTCGCCCAGCTGGCGCTGAAGTGGGTGCTGCGGGACCCGCGGATGACCTCGGCCCTGATCGGCGCGTCGAGCGTGGGGCAGCTGGAGGAGAACGTGGCGGCGCTGGCCTCCGCGCCGCTGACGGACGAGGAGCTGAAGGAGATCGACTCCTTCGCCGTCGACACCGAGGGCACCAACATCTGGGCCGGCCGGGGCTGACCCGGGCTCCCGGAGAGCGGGAAAAGAAAAACGGGCCGGTCCGTGGGGGGGATACGGACCGGCCCGAGGGGGGGGGTTCCACCATAACCCTTCAATAGTCGGGCTGCGCGCCACGTGCGCCGAACGAACGGCCCGGATTTCCCCGGATCCCAGTCGCCGCAAGGGCTCCGGGGCCGTGTGGCGGTTTTGTGCCCCGGCGTGGCGGCGGAGTTCCGTCCCTCCCACGGGGGAACGCCCGACGCCGCTCCCCCGTTGACGCCGCCGCCGGTCACGGCACGGCGGTGAAGGCGCCGAGGGCGAGCCCGAGGAGGGCCCCGGCGAGCATGAAGGGCCCGAAGGGGATCGCGGAGGAGCGGCCCGCGCGCCCGAGGAGGACGCGGCCGAAGCCGTAGCAGGCGCCCAGCAGGAAGCCCAGGAACGCGCCGGTGAAGAGGACGCCCCAGCCGTACCAGCCGAGCGCGGCGCCCAGCGGCAGCGCCAGCTTCACGTCGCCGAAGCCGAGGCCCTGCGGGCTGATCAGGTGCAGGGCGAGATAGCCGCCGCCGAGCGCGAGGGATCCGAGCAGCGCCGACGGCCAGGACCCGGCGTCGTACGGGAGGAGCTCGGCGGCCCCGAGGAGCAGCGGCACGGCGAGCGCGAGCGGCAGGGTCAGCCCGTCCGGCAGCCGCTGCACCCGCACGTCGACGCAGGCCAGGAGCACCCCGAAGGGCGCGGCGAGCAGCCACACCGCCAGTTCGGGCCGGGGCCCGCCGGTGGCGGCGGCGAGCAGCGCGCAGACCGCGGCGGTGAGCAGCGGCGCGGCGAGCGGCGCGGGCGTCGTCGCGCACGCGGCCCGGCCGGGGCCGCCGAGCCAGCCGCCCGCCGGGCCGGCGAGGGCGTGCCCGGCCGGGCAGTGCTCGCGCCACGGCTCCTCGGGCGCCACGGACAGCCGGTACGCGGCCCGCGGCACGAGCAGCCCGACGGCGGCGCCCCACAGGGCGGCGAGGACGACGAGGACGATCGGCGAGGCGTACACGGGCCGACCTTAGGTCTAAGGTCGGGCGCATGGGGCGGAGTTGGCGGGACGGGACGGGAACGCTCGGGGTGCCCGGGGGCGCCACGGTCGGCCTTGAGGTCGCGGCCTCCTACCGGGCGCGGCGGCGCGGGCTCCTCGGCCGGGACGGGATCGCGGGGGCGATGCTGCTCACCCCGGCGAACAGCGTCCACACCCTCGGCATGCGCTTCCCGATCGACGTGGCCTATCTGGACCGGCGCCTGCGGGTGCTCTCCGTCGTCACCATGCGCCCGGGCCGGCTCGGCCTGCCCCGGCCGCGCGCCCGGCACGTCCTGGAGGCGGAGGCCGGCGCGATGGCGCGGTGGGGCGTACGGGCCGGGGCGCGGCTGACGCTCACGGCGGACCCGGCCCCAGGAGCGTGAAGGCGCCGTAGCCGGCGGAGGCCAGCGCCAGCGCGGCGAGGACGGTGGCGGCGGGACCGGTGCGGAGCCGGGCGAGGGCCGCGGCGGGCGGCAGCAGCAGCCCGAAGGCGGGCATCATCAGGCGCGGCCGCGAGCCGAAGTAGGCCGCACCGACCAGCGAGACCACGACCACTCCGACCGTGTACACGAGCAGCGGCAGCGGCTGGCGCTGCCGGACGCACAGCACCACCAGCCATCCGAGGAGCGCGAGCGCCGCGCACAGGCCGAGCGCGGCGGGCCAGGGCAGGGAGGCGATGAAACGGGCGAGGGCGACGCCGCCGTCGATGGAGTTCCCCCACGCCGCCTGGACGTCGAAGTAGGCGGTGGCGCGGGCCTCGCGGACGCCGACGTACGCGACGTACCCGAGCCAGCCGAGCGGTGCGAGCAGCACCCCGGCGAGCGTCCGCGGGGACAGCCGCCGGTCCCGTACGAGGGTCACGGCGGCCGTGACGGCGAGGGCGGCGATCAGGGCGGCGGCGGTGGGCCGGGTCAGCCCTGCGAGCGCGCACAGGAGCCCGGCGAGGATCCACCGCCCGCGCAGCACCGCGTACAGCGACCAGGCGGCGAGCGCGGTGAACAGCGTCTCCGTGTACGCCATCGACTGCACGAACGCGGTCGGGTACACCCCCCACAGCACGGCGAGGACGACGCCGGCGCGCGCCGACACGACGTGCTCGCCGCAGCGGAAGACGCCCCAGGCGGCGGCGAGCGAGGCGGTCCAGGAGACGAGGAGCCCGGCGCCGGCCGCGTCGAGCGGGAGGACGGCGGACAGGCCCCGTTCGAGGGCGGGGAGGAGCGGGAAGAACGCCAGGTCGGAATGGACGTCGCCGTTCGGGAGGGTGGTCTCGTACCCGTATCCGTGCTCGGCGATCCGCACGTACCAGACCGAGTCCCAGCGCCCGCTCAGCCGGTGGAAGCCGTCCTTGCCGGTCGCGGCGGCGGCGACGGCGAGGACGGCCAGCCCGAGCACCCGGGTGGCGGCGTAACCGCCGAGCGCGAGCAGGAGGGGGGACGGGCGGCGTGCGGGCGGAGACATGCGCTCGATTATCGCGGGGCGGGCTAGGACACCAGGCGGGCGACCGTGACGGCGGCGACGAGGACCACGAGGGCGAGGAGGACGAGCTGCCGGGTGCGGCGCGGGGAGCGGACGGTGACGACGCGCGGGGTGACGGGCCCGGGGATCACGACGTGGACGCGGTGGGGGTGGTCGTCGTGCGTGACGCGGGCGAGGGAGAGGTGGCGCACGCGGACCCGACGGCCGACCTCACCGTCGTGGTGCCCGAGGCGGGGCTTCAGGTAGGCGGCGATGCCGGGGTCGAGGTCGGGGTCCAGGCCGGGGTCCAGGCCGGGGGCCAGGCCGGGGTCCAGGCCGGGGTCCAGGCCGGGGTCCAGGCCGGGGTCCAGGCCGGTGTCCAGGCCGGCGGCGTCGCCGTAGGCGTCGACGCGCTGCCAGTCGTCGTCCTCGCGCGTCCACGCGAACGCCCGGTCCGGCAGCGACGACGTCTCCTTGAACGCGTCCACGACCGGGCGGCGCTCGACGACGCCCTCGGTCCACCGGACGTACCGGCCGGTGCCCTCGCAGTAGTCGTGGGCGATCGTGCCGTCCCGCTTGCAGAGGGGGCAGGGCCGGGTCCCGCCGCCGCGGCACACCCCGCACTTCTTCCGGCCCGCTCCCCGGCACTTCCCGCACGCCGCGTCCTCGGCCCCGCACTCCCGGCAGCGGACCCGCGTCGCCGTCTCCCCCTGCGGCCGGTCGGCCGCCTTGAGGGCGGGCTTGCCGGTGCCCTCGCAGCTGAGACAGCACAGCCGCCCCTCGCACCCCCCGCAGGGCACGTGGGCCGGGCACTTCACGTCCCCCGCGCCCTCGCAGCGGGGGCACTGGCGCCGCCCGTTGGCGCAGACGCAGGGCCGGGGGTCCACCGTGCCGCGCCGCACGAGCAGCAGGGTCGAGGGTTTCCCCGGGTCGGAGGGGGCGGGTATCGCGTACCCGTCGAGGTCGTCGTACCGCGGACGGTCCGACAGGTCGAGGGAGCCCGGGTGGAAGCCGGTCCGCTCCTCGCGGGTCTCGACGCTGCGGACTATCTCCCCGTCGACGAGGAGGTGCCGGGTGACGCGGGCGCCGTGGGCGGGGAAGGCGGCCGGGTCCGCCCCGGCGGCCCCGAGACTGCGCCGCACCGCCGCCAGGATGTCGTCTTCGCTCAGCACGCCTCGGCCTCCAGGGGACCCTCGGATGACCCCGGGACGCTACCCAACTCCCGTACGGATCACGCCGGATGGGGCGATCCACGGGTCACCCCCAGGGTCATCCACCCGGACTCACCCCCGGGGTCTCATGCGCCCGAACCGGGCCGCCATGACAGGACCGAGCTGCCGGACGATGGCGTGGCCCGGCTCGTGCGGGGACGGCAGGTCGCCGAGGAAGGAGGTCACGATCACCTCGTCGACGACGGTGTCGCCGCGCCCGCACCGCTCCTCCAGGAAGTCGAGGGTGCGGCGCCAGTCGGACGCCTCCCCCTCCGCGAGGAACGAGCGGACGGTCCCCTGGACGACGTCCCAGAAGAAGACGTGCGGCAGGACCCCGCCCTGCCGGAAGACGTGACTGTCGTAGGCCCCCTGGAAGGAGGGCACGTGGAGGACGAGATCGTGGACGAGCTGCACGCCGGACGCGGCGGCGGCGGTCTGAGGAGTGGCGGAGTGCGGCATCGGCGGCCCTGCCCCGGAGGTGTTGTGGTGTTTCGGTCCAGAATGCTCCTCCCCGGCCTCTCCGTCCCGACACCTTTGCGTTTTCCTGGGGATAACTTTCGGGGGGTTTTCCACAGGGGGTGCGAAGTGTCGCTCTTCCGTGGATCGTTGGGCGCATGTACGAGTTGGCGATCCTCGCCAGGGGCGGGGTACTCCTCACGGTCTGGGCGCTCGCGGCGGGCTGGCCGCCCGGCCGGCTCGCCGCGCGCCTGCGGCGGGACGGCTGGCAGCGGATCTGCCGGGGCGCGTGGGCGGCGCCCGGCAAGGAGACGGACTGGCGGGTCCGGGAGACCGCGCTGCAACTGCTGCGCCCGCGGCGGGTCTGCCGCCACGGCACGGCGGCGCGCGTCCACCGCGTCGAACTCCTGGCGGGTCCGCCGCCGCCCCCGGATTCCCGCTCCGCCCTCCCGCCGGAGGACGTCTGTCTGCGCCGGGGCCTGCGGGTGACGACGGCCGCGCGGACGGTCGCGGACCTGATACGGACCGCCGGGAGCAGGGAGGCGGCGGTGGTGACGGCGGACTCCGCCCTCTCCCGCCGCGTGGTCGAAGGCGTCCGCAGAGACCCGCTGGTCCGCCACGAGGACCTGGCCGCGCAGCTCGCCGTCCGCCGCCCCGGAGCCCCGCGCGCCCGCGCCTGGCTCCGCCTCGCGAACCCGGCGGCCGGCTCCCCCGCGGAGACGGTGGCCCGCCTGCGCATGGCCGACGCGTCCCTGCACCCCGAATGCCAGCCGCAGATACGCACCCCCCGGGGCCAGGTACTGCGCCCGGACTTCCTCTTCCGGGCGGCGGGCCTGGCGGTGGAGGTCGAGGGATACGCGTACCACGGCACGCCCCGCGCCCACGAACGCGACGTCGCCCGCTTCAACGCGCTCCAGTCCTGCCCGGAGATCCGCCGCGTCCTGCGCTTCACGGCGAGGGAGGTCTTCACGGACCCGGCGAGGATGACGACGACGATCACCCAGTCCCTGACGGACCTGGCCCTGCCCGGACCGCGTGGGGCGTCCGGCTGAGGACGCGACGCCTCGGGAACGAGGACTGGCCGAGGCCGCCGGGGGGTGGGGACGAGGGCCGGGCCGACCACGGGCGGCGGCGCCGCGAGCAGCGGGGAGACCGCGCGCCTCGACACGGACCGGCCCCCTCGACGGCCCCCGCGACGGCCCTCGGCCGGCGCGGGCCGACGGACGTCGGGCGTCGAACGGCGCGTCGGGCGGGGCGGCCACGGCCCGAGGGCATCACTCATGCCCTCGGCGCCACCGGGCTCAGGGAGCGGCGGGCGGCGGAACCGTGCGCGGGAAGGAGACCTCGACGCGGCGGTTCTTCTTGCGGCCCTCCTCGGTGCGGTTGTCGGCGATCGGGTAGTCCTCGCTGTAGCCGCGGATCTCGTACGAGGTCCCCGGGTCCAGCTCGCGCGCCAGCACCTGCTGCACGGCGACGGCCCGCTCCTTGGAGAGCTTGAGCCCGTGCTCGTACGTCCCCAGGTTGTCGGTGAACCCGAACACCCGCACCTTCCCGGACCCCTGCGTCCGCACCTCCGCCGCGATGGCGCGGATGCGCGCGGCCGCGGCGGGGCTGAGCTTGGCGCTGTCCTTCCCGAACAGCACCTCCGCCTGCAGCGCGAACGTCACGTCCACGTTCGTGTCCTCGCGCCGCTGCTCGCCGCCCTCCTCCTCGACGATCTGCTTGATGTCGAGCACCTTGGCGGGCGCGAGCGTGGCGCCGTCGGGGAGCATCAGGTTCGGGGAGTTGGAGTCGATGGCGGGGGGCGGCGAGGTGGAGGTGCTGCCGGGCGGATCGTCGGCATGGGCCACGGTGCCGCCCGCCGCCGACCACCCCACCATCACCACGACCACCAGCGCGGCCACCCTGCGTCGTCGTCCTGTCGTCGTCGTCATGGCGTCGCCTCAGGAGAGCTTGAGCGTGGCGGGTTCGAACGTGGGCAGCTGGAACGAGACCTCGGTGGTGGAGGCGGGGGGTGCGGGGAATTGCATGAAGACGGCGGTGGATTTGCCGGGGCCTAGTGTTGTGAGACTGGTCGTGGTCAACGGGCGCCCATCCGTGTCACGCAGCACGTAATACCGCTTCTTGCCGATGGAGTCGACGAGAGTGGCACCGCCCAGCGACTTGCCGTGCTTCACCACCTCGGTTTCGTCCCCACTCGTTTGAGCCGGAATCGCGCTCACGCCATCGGAAGTGTTCTTCAAGCGTCCCTTGACCGTAAGGAACCCGCCCGCGTCGCGCTCGGCCTCCGTTACCTCTAGTTCAAGCCCCTTCTGCCCCTTGGCGATGAACAGCGCCTCAGCGGGCTCCTCCGCGGGAACTTCCGCCTTCGGTGGAGCTCCCTGCGAAGACTGCTGCTGTGTGGCTGTCGCCTTTTGCGATGACTTGGGCTCGGCATCGGATCCGCACCCGGCAACGGTCAGAGAGGCCGCCACCGTGAGGGCGACGAACCCCCCTCTCATGTACGAGACGTTCATGAAGAGCGCTTCCTTTACTCGTCGTCGCCGGTCAATCGAACACGGAAGAGATCGTCAGCTGCCGGGAGCACAGGGTCCTCCGGGTCGATCTCCCATGCCTCGCCATCACACGTGAGGCCCGAGATCGGGTCGGATCCACCCTCCTCCGGGTCCTCGGATGGTGTGCTGGAGGGATCCGGTGCAGGACTTGGGTCGGGGGAATCGAACTCACAGAGGGGCTCGATCACCGCGGAGGCGGTGGCCGTGGCCCGCCGCGCAGCCGTGCCTGGGACGATCGAATCACCGACTGTTCCCTTGGAGTGCACGGTCACGGTGAAACCCAATTCCGCCGGGATGCAGTCCTCGGGCAGCAGGTTGGCATCGTTGAGATCCGCGAACGTGATGGCTCTTTGGCAAGCCCGTCCCTCGACATACCCCTCGCCCAGAACGTACTGCTGCCACTGCGTCGGATCGCCTATCACTCCGAGCCATCCCTCCCGAAGTTGGTCACGAGCGTCCTCGGCAGCCCCGAGAGCCGCTGCGTCAGCGGCTGTCTGAGCACCGCTTCGAAGCACTGCGGCCTGGCCTACGGCGAAGTAGACGAACGCCAGAAACAAGAGTCCCGCGATCGCTACCACGTAGGCGGGAAACGCCTGACCGCTGTCTGGCGAGTCGCGTCCTACTCGCCGCCACCACCAGTAATCTCGCCGATCTTCTGGGTGATCGCAGTCAGGATCGACTGCCCGATATCCGTCCCCGTGATCGCGATGATGATCGCCACCACCACCACGATGATCCCCAGATACTCCACCGCCGTCTGCCCCCGGTCCCCCCGGGTCGTCGCGTGGAGTCGGGCTCTGGTAAGGGCCTTCAGCATGGCGTCGTACATCGTGCTCCCCTCCGAGGTCTGACGCTCGCGCGGTCGCACGGTACGCCCGGGGGGCCTGTGGTGGACAGGGGAGCCTGGGTCGTTCGTCAGCTCCGGGTTCGGGCGGGGCCGTGCACTCCGGCAGGGTATGGCCTGGGGCGGGGGTTCCGTGGGGAGTTGGGGGAAGATTCATCCGTCGTCGCACCGCGCTCACTCCCCCGCGATCGAGCCGAGGTCCGTGCCCGTGCCGAGGAACAGGCCCGCGCCGAGGAGGATCATGGTCGCGGGGACCATCAGGGTCGTGATGACCATGGTCGCCTTGGGGACCGCCTTCGCCGCCTTGCGGCGGGCGTTCTGCGCGTCCGTGCGGCGCATGTCCTCCGCGATCTGGATCAGCGTGTCGACGATCGGCGCACCGAGCTCCTCGCCCTGCTGCAACGCGGTCACGAACTGCGCGACCTGCTCCGAGTCGTTGCGGCGGCGCAGTTCGTCGAAGGCCTGCCGGCGGGGGACGCCCATGTCCATCTGGCGCAGGGTGATGCGGAGTTCGTCGGACCAGGGGCCCTGGTACCGCTCCGCGACGCGTTCCAGGGCCTGGCGGAAGCCGAGGCCCGCCGAGACCACGACCGCGAGCACGTCGAGGAAGTCCGGGAGGGTGCGTTCGATCTGGTCCTTGCGGATGCGGACGGCCGACCAGATGCCCACCTCCGTCCAGAACGCGCCGAAGGCGAAGAGGAGGGCCGCCGTCACGTACGCGTCGCGGCCGAGCATCAGCAGGCCGCCCAGGGCCCCCAGGAAGCCGTACACCGCGCGCCGCGCGCCGTAGCGGTCGATGGTCAGGCCGCCGGGGTTGCCCGCCAGGTCGATGCGGCGCCGGACCGCGCCGACCCGCTTCGGGCCCATCCAGCGCAGCACCGTGGGCGACCAGCGCATGCCGAGCCGGTCGACGGCGGAGTCGACCGCGCCGGTGCGGGTCGCGCCGACCTCCAGGGCGAGGCGGAGGTCGTCGGGGAGGCGGGCGTCGGCGCGGTACAGGCGGAGCCCGTACGCGAAGCCGGCGACGGAGAGGGCGGCCAGGAGGGCCAGGGCCAGTTCCAGCATCATCGGTCGCGACCGTCCCTACACGTCGATCTTCGAGAAGCGGCGGATGACGGCGAAGCCCAGCACGTACAGCGCGCACGCCACCACCACCGCGCCCTGGCCCAGCGGCGAGCCGGTCATCCGGTCCAGCGCGCCCGGCTGCATGTTGTCGATCAGGAGCAGCGAGCCGAAGCCGATGACCGGCACCGCGTACGCCGTCATGCTCACCTGGGAGAGCTGGGTGCGGACCTCGCGCCGGGTCTCCTTGCGCTGCTCCAGCGTCTCGGTGAGGTTGCGGAGCGAGGAGACGACGGTGCCGCCGGCGCGGTTGGCCAGGACCAGGGTCGTCACCAGGACCACCAGCTCCCGCGACGGGAGGCGTTCCGCGAGCTCCGCCAGGGCGTCGTCGAGCGGGGTGCCGACCGCCAGCTGCTGGGAGACCTTCTCCAGTTCGTCGCCCGCCGGGGACTCCATCTCGTCCGCCGCCAGGCTTATCGCCATGCGGAGGGCGAGGCCCGCCTGGGTGGCGTTGGCCAGGATCCGGGAGAGTTCGGGGAGTTGGCCGATGAAGCGCTCGATGCGCTTCTGACGCTGCCAGTTGAGGTAGCCGAGGGCCACCCAGACCCCGAGCAGGCCGCAGATCGGGCCGAAGAAGGCGGACAGGGCCGCCTGGCCGACCGTCCAGAGGACGGCGACCGTGACCGCCAGGGCGACCGTGAACTCGCCGGGCGTCACGTCGAGTCCGGTCGCCGCGATCCGCCGCTCCAGGTTGCGGCCGAGGGCGGTGGCCCTGACCCGCCGGTCCAGGGAAGGGAAGCGGCGCCTGCGGCGGCCGGTCGCCTCGGGCGCGGCGGTGTCGTCGAGGCGGGCGACGAGCGCGGCGTGGCGGCGGGCGCCGTTCGCGTACGTCTGCACCCCGGCGACGCCGAGGACGCAGGCGAGCAGCGCGACGGCGGTCGTCAGCCAGAAGGGGTCGGTCATCGGCGCTCCTAGGACGCTTCCCGGACGGCGAGGGCGGCGTCGTCGGCGGCGACGCCGAAGGCCGGCGGGACGGGCTGGCCGGCCATGTAGAGGCGTTCGGCGACGCGGCGCGGGAGCGGGTGGTGGACGTAACGGCCGTGGACCCGGCCGTCGGCGGCGAGCGGCTCGGCCCGGAAGTGGCACACGGTGGCCAGGAGGAAGCGTTCGCGGCCGTGGGAGGCGAGGATCGCGATCTCGGTGACGCGGCGGGTGCCGTCGGGGTGGCGGGTGAGCTGGACGAGGACGTCGACGGCGCTGTTGATCTGGTCGCGCAGCGCCTCGAAGGGCACCTTGACCTCGGACATGGAGGCGAGGGTCTGGAGGCGCATCAGGGCGTCCTCGGCGGAGTTCGCGTGGACGGTGGCGAGGGAGCCGTCGTGGCCGGTGGACATGGCCTGGAGCATGTCGAGGGTCTCGCCGCCGCGGACCTCGCCGACGATGATCCGGTCGGGGCGCATGCGGAGGGAGTTGCGGACGAGGTCGCGGATGGTGACCTGGCCGCGGCCCTCGATGTTCGGGGGGCGGGCTTCGAGGCGGATGACGTGGGACTGCTGGAGCTGGAGTTCGGCCGAGTCCTCGATGGTGATGATGCGTTCGCCGTCCGGGACGAGACCGGAGAGGGCGTTGAGGAGGGTGGTCTTCCCGGTGCCGGTGGCGCCGGAGACGATGATGTTGAACTTCGCCTGGACCAGGCCGGAGAGGAGCATCAGCATCTGCTCGTCGAGCGAGCCGAGGCCGATCATCTCGTGGAGGGTGTAGGCGCGGGGGAAGCGGCGGATGGTGAGGGTCGCGCCGGTGAGGGAGAGCGGCGGGATGATGACGTTGACGCGCTCGCCGGAGGGGAGGCGGGCGTCGACCATCGGATTCGACTCGTCGACGCGGCGGTTGACGGTGGAGACGATCCGCTCGATGGTCTGCATCAGCTGGTCGTGGGAGGCGAAGCGGAGCGGGAGCAGCTCCACGCGGCCGGCGCGCTCGATGTAGATCTGGTCGGGGCCGTTGACCATGATCTCGGTGATGGAGGCGTCTTCGAGGAGCGGTTCGAGGACGCCGAGGCCGAGGGCCTCGTCGACGACGCGGCGGATCAGCCGGCCGCGTTCGGCGGTGGAGAGGACGGGGCCCTCGCGGCTGATGATGTGGCCGAGGACGCGTTCGAGGCGGGCCCGGCGCTCGGCCGCCGCGAGCGCGGACATCTCGGTGAGGTCGATCTCCTCCAGGAGTTTCGCCCGGAAGGAGGCCACCAGATGTCCGTCCTCCCGGCCTCCTCCGCCGGGGCCGAGGGCACGCGGGTCGTCACCGGCGTGATGGATGCGGGCGCGCAGGCTCATGGGCTCTCGTCCTCCTGCGGGGTGTAGGGCATGGTGGCGGACCGGGAGACCGGTTCGAAGCTCCAGAAGGGGACGACCTGGGGGACCTCGACGCGGACGGTGACGGTCACCGCCCCGTCGCCCACGGCCGGTTCCCCTCCGCTGACGTCGAGCCAGCCGCTGACGGCCGCCCGCGCGGCGGCGGAGGCGTCCGGGGCGTCCTCGGCGTCGCTGGTCGCGGCCCGCGCCGCCGCCCGCGCCGCCGTGCCCGCCTGCTGCGCGGCGTACGCGGCGAGCCCGAGCTGGAGCCCCGCGAGCCCGACGAGGAGGAGGAGGGGGAGGAAGCCGAGGTACTCGATGGCCGCCTGACCGCGGTCGCGGGCCTTCGAAGCTCCTGTACGACTCCGAAGGTCGTCGCCCCGCCGCCGGGCACCGGCCCGCGGCGCACCGCCCCGGGCCCCGCCGCAGCCCCGCCGGGAAGCGCCCCCACGCCCCTCCGCGCGTCCCCCCAGGGCCCGCGCACCGCCCGGCCGGGCCGGGCCCGCACCCGAGCCGCCGGCACCGCCCCGCGCCCGCGGGAGCCTCGTACGCCTCACTGGTCCGCCTCCTTCCCCTCGTACACCGCGCCGGCCTTCGCCTCCACGCCCGGGAAGCCGCCGAGCCCCGGGAAGAGGACCGGGGTGTCGACGGTGACGGTGGCGGTGACCATGCCGCCGGCCGGGCCCGGGCAGCTGACCTCGCCCGACCAGGCGCCGTCCAGGTGCCGGGTGCCGGCCGCCTGGTAGTCGCCGTCGACCGCGCACACGCGCGCCGCCTCGTCCGCCGCGTTGGCCGCCAGGGTGTACGAGTACCCCACCAGGACGACCTGCCACAGCAGGGCGAGGGTGAGCAGGATGAGGGGGACCATCCCGGCGAACTCCACCGCGACCTGGCCCCTGTCTCCGCTCCCCCGCAGCCGGCGCATGGTTCAGCGCCCTGCCCCGCGCCGGCGCAGCCCGAGCGAGCCGCGGTCGCCGGCGCGGGCGAGCTGCTTGCCGGGGGTGGCGGGCGCGCCGGCCGGGGGGCCGGTGAGGCCCAGTTCGGCGGCGAGGGTCCACAGGGCCTGCTTGACGGTGGAGCGGGCGTCGAGTTCGTGGAGGCGGCCGGCGTCGACGACGGCCTGGAGTTCCTTGTAGGCGGCGGGGACGGTGACGCCGGCGATGCGGGTGCCGGTGATCTTCTGCACCAGGGGTGGCTGGATCTCGCTGGTGCGGGAGTGGCGGTTGACGACGGAGACGGTGGACTCGGCCTTGCGGACCTGGAGCCGTTCCCACATCCGTACGGTCCGCTTGGCGGCGCGGACGGCGATGACGTCGGGGGTGGTGACGAGGAGCGCGGTGTCGGCCATCTCGACGGCGGCGGCGTTGGCGCTGTCGAGGCGGGAGCCGCAGTCGACGACGACGACGTCGTGGCGGCCGCGCAGGGCGCTGACGATCTGGCGGGCGGCGCGGTCGGTGACCTCCTCGCCGCGTTCGCCCTCGGCGGGGGCGAGGAGGAGGGAGAGGCCGGTCTCGTGGACGTAGACGGCGTCCTGGAGGACCCGGGGCGAGATGTCGCTGATCGCGGCGAGGTCGGCGGCGGAGCGGCGGAACTGCACGTCGAGGTAGGAGGCGAGGTCGCCGCTCTGGAGGTCGAGGTCGACGAGGGCGACGGTGCGGCCGGCGGCGCGGGCGGCGAGGGCGAGGTGGACGGCGGTGAGGGTGGTGCCGACGCCGCCCTTCGCGCCGCTGACGGTCACCACGGTGCCGCCGGGGCCGGCGAGGAGTTCGGCGGTGCCGCCGCCGAGGTGGCGGCGGAAGCCCGCGGACCACTGGGCGGCGGCCTGGACGCGGCCGGCCAGCTCCTCGTAGCCGAGCGGGAGGGAGACGAGGCCGCGGGCGCCGGAGTCCATGGCGGCGGAGAGCAGGCCGGGGCCGGTGTCGGCGGTGATGAGGACGACGCCGACGGCGGGGAAGCGGAGGGCGACCTCGCGGACGAGGTCGAGCGCGGGGACGGGGCCGATCCGTTCGTGGACGAGGACGACCTCGGGGAGCGCGTCGAGGGATTCGGCGGCGAGCCGGGCGAGGGCGTCGACGAGCTGGGTGGAGTCGGGGACGGGCGGGGCGGGCTCGGCGTCGGGGAGCTGGCCGAGGAGGGTGGCGACGGCCCGGGCGGCGTCGGGGTCTCCGACGGCCGGCAGGATCCTGGTGGGCATGGCCGGGCCTCACTTCTCCTTGTCGAGCGTGTAGGTGCGGTTGCCGGGGGCGGGCGCGGCGGGGGCGCCGTCGGCCGAGGGGGCGACGAGGGCGAGGCGGACGTGCTCCGCGAAGGACTCGGCGTAGGCGACGCGCTGGGTGTCCTGGGCGGAGAGGGCGAAGGTGATGGGGACGGCCTCGGTGTCGCGGTCGGCGCGGCTGCTCTTCGCGTCGATGGCGGTGAGCTTGCCGACGTCGATGACGCGGGCGGCGGCGACGAGGAGGCGGGACTGGTCGGGGTCGTCCTTCTTGTCGCCGGCGAAGGTGGCGTAGATGTTGACGGTGGCACCGGGGTTGATCTTGCCGGCGACGCCGGTGGCCGCGTCGATCATGATGGCGATCTCCTGCTCGCCGGGCTTGAGCGCGGGGCGGGCGACGATCATGTCCTTCTGGAGGAGCGAGCCGGCCTTGAGGGTGGTGACGGCCATCTTTCCGTCGACCTGGGCGAGGTCGGTGACGGCGGTGCCGGAGAGCCACTTCTCCGGCATGGTGATCTTCTCGAAGTCGCCCGCCTTCAGGCGGACGTACGGCCGGATGTCGTTCTTGACCCGGTAGGCGGTGGTCTCCGGTCCGACCTTGGCGTTGACGTCGCTGATGACGGCGAGGACGCCGGCGAAGGCGCCGAGGGCGCAGAGGACGGAGAGCAGCAGCAGGATGACGCCGCGGCGCTGGCGGGAGTTCATCGGGTTTCCTCGTTCATCGGGTCGCCGTACAGGTGGTCGCCGTACAGGTGGTCGCCGTTCATGGGGTCGCCGTTCATCGGGTCACCGGCCCCGCCTGGGCCGGGGCGGTGGGGCCGGCCAGGGGGGCCGCGCAGAAGCCGCAGCGGTCGCCGATGAGCTCCATGCCGCACCAGTGGCAGGTCTCGCGGCGTACCGAGGCGACGAGTCGGTGGAGGACGGGCAGGTCGGGGAGGTAGGCGGCGAACTCGGTGAGTTTGGGGGTGCCCCACCAGGCGGGCGAGGAGGCGGGGAGGGCGGTCTCCTCGACGGGCCCGGCGACGGCCCAGCGGGGGGCGAGGGCGGTGGTGGGCCATTCGGTGGCGAGCTGGCCGCGGGCGACGAGGAGCCGGGTGGCGAACTCGGGCCCGGTGAAGCCGGATTCGTCGGCGCCGACGCGGACGATCCGGGGGGTGGGTCCGGCGAGGACGGCGAAGTGCGCGCCGGGGAGCCAGCCCTTGAGGTGGGAGCCGAGGGTGACGGGGACGCGGTCGAGGCGGGAGACGGAGCCGAGGACGGCGCCCGCGTAGATGTAGTGGGCGAGGAGCCGGGCGGCGGAGGCGAGGACTCCGGGGCTGAAGTCGCAGGTGGAGAGCGCGCGGAGCTGGCGGACGAGGACGGCGGCGCCGAGCGGCGGCAGATCGGTCCTGACCAGCGCGATCCGGTCGCTCTCCAGGAGGCCGCGGACGGCGTGGAGGCGGTGCGCGACGGCGGCCGGCGCGGAGGCGGGGCAGACGACGAGGACGTGCCCGAACCGGTCGACGAGCCGCCGGAGTTCGGTGACGGAGTCGTCGAGGGTGCGGGCCGCGGGATCGGCGAGCACGGCGGCGTTGGGGGTCGCGGGATCGGTGGGCGGCAGCACGAGGTCGGCGCCGGTGACCGCGATCGCTGTCGGCACGTCGGACCCCCCGTCTTCCCGTACCCCCTTCCCCTCGGGGCGCACGTCACGACTGTTCTGCACCTTATCCACGGGGACCGGGGTGGTGAACACACAATCCGTCAACTCCCTCCCCCCATTTGCGGTGACGGAGGCACAGGCTCCGGTTGTCAGAGGTCTTGACAACGCAATTGGTCTGGACCAACTTGGTGCGACGACGGCGGTGGCCACCTCCCGAGCACGATCCCCGATCCCCTCGATCCTTCGATCCCTCCCCGATCGACCGATCCCCCCGATCCCCCGATCCCCCGATCCCCGATCGCCCCGATCTCCCCCACCGGAGGACGCACGTGGACCGCACCACCACCACCTCCCGGCCCGTCGGCCGCCGCCTGCTCGGCGGCGCGCTCGCGCTCGCCGTCGGGTCCGGCCTCGCCCTGACCGGCGGCGTCGGCACCGCCTTCGCCGCCGACGTCAACAACGCCAGGAACGCGGGCTTCGAGAACGGCCTCGCCAACTGGTCCTGTTCGGCCGGCAGCGGCACCGCCGTCGCCACCCCGACGCACACCGGCGCCGGCGCCCTCAAGGCCACCCCCGCCGGCCTCGACAACGCCAAG
Organism: Streptomyces sp. NPDC007863; assembly: GCF_040633895.1. NCBI lineage: Bacteria > Bacillati > Actinomycetota > Actinomycetes > Kitasatosporales > Streptomycetaceae > Streptomyces > Streptomyces sp. NPDC007863. The sequence goes on along the minus strand of NZ_JBEYEI010000011.1, from coordinate 74,830 downwards.
TGCGTGCAGACCGTGACCGTGAAGCCCAACTCGACCTACACGCTGAGCGCCTGGGTCCAGGGCGGCTACGCCTACCTCGGCGCGAGCGGCACCGGGACCGGCACCGGCTCGGTCTCCACCTGGACGCCCGACTCCCCGTCCTGGAAGCAGCTGACCACCACCTTCACCACCGGCGCCTCGACCACCTCGGTCGAGATCTACACCCACGGGTGGTACGGCACCGCCGCCTACCACGTGGACGACGTGAGCGTCTTCGGCCCCGACGGCGGCGGCACGCCGGACCCCGACCCGGTCGTCCCCGCCACCCCGGCCGGGCTCGCCGCCGGCACGCCGACCACCAGCGCGGTCCCGCTGAGCTGGAGCGCGGTCTCCGGCGCGACGAGCTACAAGGTCTACAAGGACGGCGCCCTCGCCGCGACCGTGACCGGCACGGCCACCACGGTCACCGGCCTGACCGCCGACACCGCGTACTCCTTCCAGGTCGCGGCCTCCAACGCGGCGGGCGAGTCCGCCAAGTCGGCCGCCGTGAACGCCCGTACGGCCAAGACCGGCGGTGGCGGCGGCGACAACCCGGCCGTCCCCAAGCACGCGGTCACCGGCTACTGGCAGAACTTCGACAACGGCGCCGCCAAGCAGAAGATCCGCGACGTCCAGGCCGCCTACGACATCATCGCCGTCTCCTTCGCGGACTCGACGACGACGCCCGGCCAGATCGTCTTCAACCTCGACCCGGCCGTCGGCTACACCTCGGTCGCCGACTTCAAGGCCGACATCGCGGCCAAGAAGGCGGCCGGCAAGTCGGTGATCATCTCGGTCGGCGGCGAGAAGGGCAACGTCACGATCAACAGTGACGCCAGCGCCACCGCCTTCGCGAACAGCGCCTACGCCCTCTTCCAGGAGTACGGCTTCAACGGGATCGACATCGACCTCGAACACGGCATCAACTCCACGTACCTGACGAAGGCGCTGCGCCAGCTGTCCGCCCTCGCCGGGCCGAAGATGGTCCTGACGATGGCCCCGCAGACCATCGACATGCAGTCGACGGGCACCGAGTACTTCAAGACCGCGCTCGCCGTGAAGGACATCCTCACGGTGGTCAACACCCAGTACTACAACAGCGGTTCGATGCTCGGCTGCGACGGCAAGGTGTACAGCCAGGGCTCGGTGGACTTCCTCACCGCGCTCGCCTGCATCCAGATCCAGGGCGGTCTCGACCCGTCGCAGGTCGGCCTGGGCGTCCCCGCCTCCACCCGGGGCGCGGGCAGCGGCTACGTCGCCCCGTCGGTCGTGAACAGCGCGATCGACTGCCTCACCAAGCTGACCGGCTGCGGCACCTTCAAGCCCGCCCAGGCCTGGCCGACCCTCCGGGGCGCGATGACCTGGTCCACCAACTGGGACGCGACGGCCGGCAACGCCTGGTCGAACGCGGTCGGCCCGCACGTCCACGGCCTGCCGTAACCCGTCCGGACCCTTCCCCCGAGGCGTCGCCGGTACTCCGGCGGCGCCTCGGCGCGTGGGGGGCGTCGGTCGCCTACCGTGAGCCGACCATGGCCGAACTCCCCCTCTTGACCCGTCCATGACACGGCCTCACCATGTGCCCCGGACACCCGCACCTGTTGTCGCACTCCCCCACACTCCCCACCCAGGAGACACCATGCGACGTCCCCGAAGCGGCAGAAGGTCCGCCACCCTCGCGGCCCTCGTGGCGCTCGCCCTCGCGGCGCCCCTCTCCGCCCTCTCCTCACCCGCCGGCGCCGACCCGGCCACGACCACACGGACCGACCGGGACGTGAGCCGGCAGTACGAGATCACCGGCCCGGCCACCCCCGCCGCCCGCACCGCGCTCGCCGCCACCGGCGTCTCGATCGACGAGGTCGACGCCCGCTCGGTCGTGGTCAGCGCCGACACGCGGGAGCTCGCCCGCCTCAAGGCCCTCGGCTACGAACCGGTCGCCCTCCCCGCCCCGCCGGACCGGGGCGAGGCCGGGCGCTCCGCGCTCGGCCCGCTCGACTTCCCCTCCGCCGACGCGAAGTACCACAACCACGCCGAGATGACGGCGGAGATCGACCAGCGGCTCGCCGCGTACCCGTCGATCATGAGCAAGCGGGTCATCGGCAAGAGCTACCAGGGCCGCGACATCGTCGCCATCAAGATCAGCGACAACGTGGCCGCCGACGAGAACGAGCCGGAGGTGCTCTTCACCCACCACCAGCACGCCCGCGAACACCTCACCGTCGAGATGGCGCTGTACCTGCTGCGCGAGCTGGGCGCCGGATACGGCTCCGACGCCCGCGTCACGAAGATGGTGGACGAGCGCGAGATCTGGATCGTGCCGGACCTCAACCCGGACGGCGGCGAGTACGACATCGCCTCCGGCTCCTACCGCAGCTGGCGCAAGAACCGGCAGCCCAACTCCGGCTCCTCGTACGTCGGCACCGACATGAACCGGAACTGGGACTACAAGTGGGGCTGCTGCGGCGGCTCCTCCGGCTCCAAGAGCTCGGAGACCTACCGGGGCACCGCCCCCGAGTCGGCCCCCGAGGTGAAGGTCGTCGCCGACTTCGTCCGCTCCCGCGTCGTGGGCGGCAAGCAGCAGATCAAGGCCGGCGTCGACTTCCACACCTACAGCGAACTCGTCCTCTGGCCCTTCGGCTGGACCAACGCCGACACCGCCCCGGGCATGACCCAGGACGACCGCGACGCCTTCGCCGCCGTCGGCGGGAAGATGGCGGCGAGCAACGGCTACACCCCCGAGCAGTCCAGCGACCTGTACATCACGGACGGCTCGATCGACGACTACCTCTGGGGCGCCCACAAGATCTTCGGGTACACCTTCGAGATGTACCCGACCTCGTCCTGGAACGGCGGCTTCTACCCGCCCGACGAGGTGATCGAGCGCGAGACGAGCCGCAACCGCGACGCGGTCCTCCAGCTCCTGGAGAACGCGGACTGCATGTACCGCTCCATCGGCAAGCAGGCGCAGTACTGCACGGTCTGACCGGGCGTCAGGAGGCCTCGTCGAAGTAGGCGTCCAGGACGGCGTCGAGCCCGGCCTCCCAGCCCGTGATGTGCCCCCTGTCCGGCGCGATGATCTCGATCGGGTACCAGCGCCGGTCAGGGGTGTGCACGGTGACCGTGAACCGCTTCCCGAACCGCCCCTTCCCGCTCTCGACGGCGGCGATCTCGTCCCAGCGGAACTCGCACGCCTCCTCGTCGTAGCTCAGCCGCACGCCCTCGGCGTCGGCGACGATCCGCCCCCGCCGGTCGGCGGCCTCGAACACCGGCCCACCGGCCCCGGCGGCCGCCGGGGCGGCGTCCTCGTCGACGGAATCCACGACGGAATCCACGTCGGAATCCACGACCGCGTCCACGTCGGATTCCTCGGCCTCGTCCACGACCGCGTCCTCGGGCCTGTCCTCCGGCTCGGGCGCGTCGTCGAGGGGCGCCACGACCCCGGTGAGGCCGGGGACGAACGCCGGATCGGCCGAAGCGGCGTGCAGGGGCTGCTGTATGGGTCCGTTGCTCTGCTCCACGGCGGCAGTATGGCCGACGCCGCTGTGAAGGGCCCATACAGGGGCCCTTACAGGGGTCGGTCAGGGCTCAGTCGAGGACCGCGAGCGCGTCGATCTCGATGAGGAGGCCCTTCGGGAGGCCGACGTAGACGGTGGTGCGGGCGGCCGGCGGGGCCTTGAGGTCCTGCTCCTCGAAGTACTGGTTGTAGAGCGCGTTCATCTCGGCGAAGTGGTCCACGTCCGTGAGGTAGACGCGCATCATCATCACGTCGTCCCAGCTCGCGCCGCCCTCCTCCAGGATCGCCTTGACGTTGGCGAAGGTCTGGAGGGTCTGCTCGCGCAGGGTCGGGCCGGCCGGCGTCGGGGGCTGTCCCTCGACGGCCGGGAGGAAGCCGACCTGGCCGGCGACCTGGAGGATGTTCCCCTTGCGCACGCCGTGCGAGAACTTCGCGGGCGGGGTGGTGTGGGTCGCGGGGGTGATCGCGGTCTTCTCACTCATCGTCAGTGGCCTCTGTTTCCTTCGGTGGGGTGGTTCCGGAGTAGTCGTGGCTGATCGCCTCGGCCGTGCGGCGCACCAGCGGCAGCAGGGCGAGGAGCTCCTCGGCCGTGACCACCACGTTGGGCGCGGAGACGGACATCGCGGCGACGACGCGCCCGTCGGCGCCGTGGATGGGGGCGGCGACGCAGTTGATGGACTCCTCGTGGCCGCCGAGGTCGGTGGCCCAGCCCTGCTCGCGCACGGTCGCCAGCTCCTGGAGGAAGGCGGCGGCGTCGGGGGTGGAGCGGGGCGTGTAGCGGGGGTAGTCGAGCTTGGCGGCGAGGGCGCGGCGCTCGGGCTCGGGCAGGTCGGCGAGGAGGAGTTTGGCGACGGCGGCGACGGTGATCGCGACGGGCTTGCCGATCCGCGAGTACATGCGGACGGGGTAGCGGCTCTCGACCTTGTCGATGTAGAGCACCTCGCCGTCCTCGTGGACGGCGAGGTGGACGGTGTGGCCGGTGCGTTCGTTGAGCGCGGCGAGGTGGGGGTGGGCGATCTCGCGCACGTCGAGGTTCTCGACGGCCTCCTGGGCGAGCGCGAAGAGCCGGGCGCCGAGGCGGTAGCGCTGGTCCTGCTGCCGGTAGACGAGCCCGTGCTCGTGGAGGGTGCGCAGCAGCCGCAGGGCGGTGGACTTGTGCACGCCGAGCCGGTCGGCGACCTGCCCGAGGTCGGCGGGTCCCTGCGCGAGCAGCGGCAGGATGCTGAGCGCGCGGTCGACGGTCTGGCTCATCGGGTACGTACCTCCTCGTCGGCCTCCGCACCGGCGGACGTCCACCCGGGGCCGAGGTGCAGTCTCCCCCAGGCGTCGTCGTCGAGCCTTGCGAGCCGGTCGGCGTGGGCGCGCCGGGGCGGCTCGGCGAGGTCGCCGGGCACGGTGAGCGCGGCGGCGGCGGCGAGGTGTCCGTGGCGCAGCCGGTGGTTCGTGGGCAGCCCGCGCAGGAGTGCCGAGAGGTATCCGGCGGCGAAGCCGTCGCCGGCGCCGACGGAGGCGACGACGTCGACGCGGGGCGCCGGGACGGTGGTGACCGTGTCGGCCGTGCCGTCCGCGGGCCGTTCGAAGGCGACGGCCGGGCCCTCGCCGCTCTTGACGACCAGGACCGCGGGGCCGGGGAGGAGGGCGCGGACGGCGCCGGGGCCGGGGGTGTCCCAGAGGCGTGCGGCCTCGTCCGCGCCCACGAAGACGAGGTCGGCGCGGTCGGCGAGGCCCCGCAGGACCTCCGGGGCTTCGCCGTTCCGCCAGAGCGCCGGCCGGTGGTTGACGTCGAAGGAGAGGAGCGGGCGGCCGGGGCGGGGCTCGGTCAGCTCGTCCAGGAGGGCCCGGCAGCCGGCGGAGAGGGCGGCCGTGATGCCGGTGAGGTGGAGGATCCTCGTGTCGGTGACGGTGGCGTAGGGGACGGTCGCCGGGGACATGGCGGAGGCGGCGGAGCCGGCCCGGTAGTAGACGACCTCGTGCGCGTCGGTGGACCGGTCGGCGTCGGTGCGGAAGTAGACGCCGGTGGGCCGGTGCGGGTCGCGGCGGACGGCGCCGGTGTCGACTCCGTACGCTGCGATCGTGTCGAGCAGGTGGTCGCCGAAGCCGTCGGCGCCGACCCGGCCGACCCAGCGGACGCGGTGTCCGGCGGCGGCGAGCGCGCAGGCCACGTTGGACTCGGCGCCGCCGACGGCGCGGGTGAAGGCGGGGACGTCGGCGAGTCGGCCCGGCCGGGAGGGGAGGAAGGTCACCATGGACTCGCCCACGCAGACGACGTCGTACGACGGTCCTGGCACGGTCACGCTCCCGCTGGTCCTCGAACCGGTCCATTGACCCGGCCTCGGCCCGGATGTTAGACAGCGGTGAGCGATATACGCAATGGGCGTTGCACACAATGCAACACCTGGAGGAGGGATCATGCCGACCGACCTGTCGGACGAGCGCGTCGACCACCGCTTCAAGGGCCTCCCGCCGGACGCCGAGGGCCTGACCGTCGGCGAGCTGGCCGCCCAGCGCCGCTCCCTCTTCACCGGCGGCTTCACCACCCCGGTCCTCGCCCTCTCCGCCGAGTCCGTCGAGCACAACCTCCGCGCCCTGGAGGAGTACGCCGAGCGCCACGGCCTCGCGTTCGCCCCGCACGGCAAGACCTCGATGGCGCCGGTCCTCTTCCACCGCCAGATCGAGCACGGCGCCTGGGGCATCACCGCCGCCGTCCCCCACCAGGTGCGGGTCTGCCGCGCCCACGGGATCGACCGGGTCTTCCTCGCCAACGAGGTCGTCGACCCGGCGGCGCTGCGCTGGCTCTCCGCCGAGCTGGACGCCCACCCGGACTTCCGCCTGGTCTGCTACGTCGACTCGGTGCGCGGGGTCGAGCTGATGGACGCGGCGCTGCGCGCGGCCGGGGCGCGGCGCCCGCTGGACGTGGTGGTGGAGCTGGGCGCCGGCGAGGGGGCGCGGACGGGCGCGCGGACGGAGGCGGAGTGCGCGGCGGTCGCCGACGCGGTCGCCGCGACGGCCACGCTCCGGCTCGTCGGCGTCGCCGGCTACGAGGCCGAGGTGCCGGGCGGGGACGGGGAGACGGTCCGCGCCTGGCTGCGGCGGCTCACCGGGCTCGCGGTCGCCTTCGACAAGGACGGCCGCTTCGACCCGGCCGCCGGCGAGATCGTGGTGAGCGCGGGCGGCAGCTCGTGGTTCGACGCGGTCGCCGACGTCTTCGCGGAGATCCCGGAACTCTCCCTCCCCGTCCTGAAGTTGCTGCGCTCGGGCGCGTACGTCTCGCACGACGACGGGCAGTACCGCGAGAAGACGCCCTTCAACCGGATCCCCGAGGAGGGCGCGCTCCAGCCGGCGTTCCGCCTCTGGTCGCAGGTGGTGTCGCGGCCGTCCGCCGGGCAGGCGTTCACCAACGCGGGCAAGCGGGACGCCGCGTACGACCTCCACCTGCCGGAGGCGCAGGTGGTGCGGGACGCCAGGACGGGCGAGGTCCGGCCCGCCGACGGGGTCACCGTGACGGCGCTCTCCGACCAGCACGCGTGGCTGCGCACCGAGGGCGGCGCGGGGGTGGAGGTCGGCGACTGGGTCGGGATGGGCCTGTCGCACCCGTGCACGTCCTTCGACAAGTGGCAGCTGATCCCGCTGGTCGAGGCGGACGGCACGGTCGTCGACTACGTCCGCACCTTCTTCTGACCGGGGGCCGGGGATGACGGATCTGGTCTTCCGGGACGCCGAGGTCGTCGACGGCTCCGGCGCGCCCTCCTACCGGGCCGACGTGGCGGTCGAGGACGGCAGGATCGTCTCGATCGTGAAGGAGGCCGCGGCGGCCGGCTGCCAGCGGCCGACGGCCACCCGGATCGTCGACGCGGAGGGCCTCGCCCTGTCCCCCGGCTTCGTCGACATGCACGCCCACAGCGACCTCGCGCTGCTCCGCGACCCGGAGCACACCGCGAAGGCCGCGCAGGGCGTGACGCTGGAGGTCCTGGGCCAGGACGGGCTGTCGTACGCGCCGGTGGACGACCGCACCCGCGCGGAGGTGCGGCGGACGATCGCCGGATGGAACGGCGGTGGCCCCGACGACACGACCGTGGACCTGGACTGGCGGACGGTCGGCGGGTACCTCGACCGGCTCGACTCCGCGCACGGCGGCCGGGGCATCGCGGTGAACGCCGCCTACCTCGTCCCGCAGGGCACGGTCCGGATGTACGCGATGGGCTGGGAGGACCGGCCCGCGACCCCCGCCGAACTCGACCGGATGCGCCGGCTCGTCGCCGAGGGCCTGGAGCAGGGCGCGGTCGGCATGTCCTCCGGCCTCACCTACACCCCCGGCATGTACGCCCCCGACGCCGAACTCACCGAGCTGTGCCGGGTGGTGGCGGAGTACGGCGGCTACTACTGCCCCCACCACCGCAGTTACGGGGCGGGGGCGCTGCGCGCGTACGAGGAGATGATCGCGCTGACCCGGGAGGCGGGCTGCGCGCTCCACCTCGCGCACGCCACGCTGAACTTCGCCGAGAACGAGGGCCGCGCCCCCGAACTCCTCGCCCTCCTCGACCGGGCCCTGGACGCCGGCGCGGACCTCAGCCTCGACACGTACCCCTACACCCCCGGCTGCACGACCCTGCTCGCGCTGCTCCCGTCGTGGGCGCAGGAGGGCGGCCCGGAGGCGGTCCTGGCGCGCCTCGCGGACGGGGCGGCGGCGGAGCGGATCCGGTACGACCTGGAGGTGACCGGTTCGGACGGCTGCCACGGGGTGCCGGTCGACTGGCGGACGGTGGAGGTCTCGGGCGTCTCCGACCCGGCGCTCGGGGACCGGGTGGGCCGGCGGCTCGCCGGCTGGGAGGAGGCGCGGGCGCTGCTCCTCGCCGACCGGCTCGGCACCACGATCCTCCAGCACGTGGGCCACGAGGAGAACGTGCGGGCGATCATGCGCCACCGGGTCCACACGGGCGGTTCGGACGGCATCCTCCAGGGCGCCAAGCCGCATCCGCGCGCCTACGGCACCTTCCCCGAGTACCTGGGGCGGTACGTCCGCGAGGAGGGCGTCCTCTCCCTGGAGGAGTGCGTGGCCCATCTGACCTCGCGCCCGGCGGCCCGGCTCAGGCTGCCCGACCGGGGCCTCGTGAAGGAGGGGTACGTGGCGGACCTGGTGCTGTTCGATCCGGCGACGGTCGCGGCGGGAGCCACGTACGAGGCGCCCCGCACGCTGCCCGTCGGCATCCCGCACGTCCTGGTCGCGGGCCGCTTCGTCATCGAGGACGGCCGCCGCACGGACGTCCTCGCGGGCCGCTCGGTGCGCCGGACGCCGTTCTAGACGCGCTCCTCCGGGCGGGCGGCCGACGGCCACCGGTCGCGCCGCAGCCACACCGCGCCGAGGGCGAGGACGAGGCCGGCGGCGACGAAGCCGTACCAGGGGGTGCGGCCGGAGGGCTGCGTCTCGTACACGAGGGCCGCCGAGACCACGGCGAGCACCTGCCCGCCCCGGCTGTGCCAGGCGACGGCCGCGACGACGGCCGTGCCCCACAGCAGGTACCAGGGCTGCACCATCGGCGAGAGGGCGACCAGCGCGACGAGCCCGTAGCCGAGCCCGAGGACGGGGTCGATCCGCCCCCGGTACGCCCGCCACGCGAGGGCCGCGATGATCGCGACGGCGGCGAGCAGCCCCAGTTTCTGGACGACCGCCTTGACCGGCTCGGGGTCGTCGGCGACCAGCGTGCCGAGCGCGAGGCCGAGGTCGCTGGTGAGCGAGAGCGGGGTGTGGATGGCCCCGGCGACGGACTGCGTCCCCAGCCAGCCGAAGCCGGTCCCGGAGACGAGGCTCGCCGCGGCGGCGACCGCGCCGGCGACGGCCGGCGGAAGCAGCAGCCCCTTCAGGAGCCCGCCGCGCCGGGCGACGACCACCGCGATGAAGAGGAGCGCGACGGCCGCCGGCGACTTCACCATCACGGCGCAGCCGACGAGCACGCTGCCGAGGACCCACCGGCCGCGCACGGCGAGGAGCGTTCCGCCGAGCATCAGCCCGATCATGAGCCCGTCGTTGTGGGCGCCGCCGACGACGTGGATCAGCCAGAGCGGGTTGAGCACGGCGAGCCAGAGGGCCCCGTCGCCGCGCCCGAAGCCGCGCACCGCCCAGACGGTGAGGGCGAGCGCGCCGACGGCGACGAGCCGCAGCAGCAGGACGGCCGGGACGACGGCCCCGCCGGTCAGCTTCACCACGCCCTCGGCGAGGAGCAGGAAGACGGGCCCGTACGGCGCCGGGGTGTCGGTCCAGTTCCCGCCGACGCTCGCCGCCGCGTCCGCCCCGAGCTGCCCGGGCCCGAGCACGGAGGGCCCGGCGCCGTAGACGTCGTACCCCTCCAGGACCATCGCGCCCTGCGCGATGTAGCTGTACACGTCGGCGCTGTGCAGCGGCGGCGCGACGAGGAGCGGCGCGGCCCAGCAGGCGAGGGTCACCAGGACCCGGTCGTGGACACCGCGCGCGAGGAGCACGCCGTACCGCCACCAGGCCCCGACGAGCAGGGTCAGCCCGACCGCCGCGACGACGGCCCCGGCGGTCTCGACGGCACCGTCACGCGGCGCCCACAGGGACCCGCCGCCGACCACGGGCAGCGCCCCGGCCGCGTACCCGCCCAGGGTCACGCCGACCGCGCCCACCACACCCAGCCACCGGCACCCGGAAGCGCTCACCACCCACATGACCTGCAAACCTACCTCGGTCTCAGCGCGGGCCCTTCCCGTTGCCCCGTCCCCGGCCGGGCTTGCCGGTGGCGGTGGTGGTGGGGGTGGCGGTCGGCACGGTCTCCGTCGCGGGGGCCGTGGTGGCGGAGGGCGTGGAGGAGGCGGGCGTGGACGGGCGGGCCGTCGACTTGGCGAGACCGGCCGGACCGCTCGTGCCCCGGCTCGGGGCGGGAGCCGGGGTCGTACCGCTCGCCTTGGGGTCGGTCTGGATCAGCGCGGGCAAGCCGCCGCGCTCCGCGTCCCGCTCGGCCGGCCGCTTCGCGCCGCCCCCGCCGGTCAGCGCCACCGCGCCGAGCCCGAGGACGGCGGCCCCGCCGACGGCGACCAGCCACACCGCGCCGCGCCCCCGTCGGGCGGAGGCGTGGCGGCGGCGCCCACGGGGGGCTCTGGCGGGGTCCTCGAAGCTCATGGCCCTGCATTGTAGGGATCACGACAGGCCGGTAGGCGGGCACGTCCGGCCGGGCCTCGGTGCCGGACGTGGCCGAGAACACGACGCATTCGCCCCCCGCCCGCCGTAAGCTCTCGTCATGCAGGTGATCCAGTCCACGAAGCTCGCCAACGTCTGTTACGAAATCCGGGGCCCGGTGCTCGAAGAGGCGATGCGGCTCGAAGCCGCGGGTCATCGCATCCTCAAGCTCAACACCGGAAACCCGGCCGCCTTCGGCTTCGAGTGCCCGCCCGCGATCCTGGAGGACGTCCTCCGGAACCTCTCCGAGGCGCACGGCTACGGCGACGCGAAGGGCCTGCTGTCCGCCCGCCGCGCGGTGATGAGCCACTACGAGACCAAGGGCATCCACCTCTCCGTCGAGGACATCTACCTCGGCAACGGCGTCTCCGAGCTGATCCAGATGGCCATGCAGGCGCTCCTTGACGACGGCGACGAGGTCCTCGTCCCGGCCCCCGACTACCCGCTGTGGACGGCGTCCGTCTCCCTCGCGGGCGGTACGGCGGTGCACTACCGCTGCGACGAGCAGTCGGACTGGATGCCGGACCTCGCCGACATCGAGCGGAAGATCACCGACCGCACCAAGGCGATCGTGATCATCAACCCGAACAACCCCACGGGCGCCGTCTACGACGACGAGATGCTCCGCTCGCTCACGGACCTCGCCCGCCGCCACGACCTCGTCGTCTGCTCGGACGAGATCTACGACAAGATCCTCTACGACGGCGCCACCCACACGCCGACCGCCGCGATCGCCCCCGACCTGCTGTGCCTCACCTTCAACGGCATGAGCAAGAACTACCGGGTGGCCGGTTTCCGCTCCGGCTGGCTCGCGGTCTGCGGCCCGAAGCACCACGCCTCCTCGTACATCGAGGGGCTGACGATCCTCGCGAACATGCGGCTGTGCGCCAACATGCCGGCCCAGCACGCGGTGGCGGCCGCGCTCCAGGGGCGGCAGTCGATCGAGGACCTGGTGCTGCCGGGCGGGCGGCTCCTGGAGCAGCGGAACACCGCGTACGAGCTCCTGACCTCGATCCCGGGCGTGACCTGCGTGAAGCCGAAGGGCGCGCTGTACCTCTTCCCGCGCCTCGACCCGAACGTCTACAAGGTCAAGGACGACCGGCAGATGGTCCTGGACCTGCTCCGGGCCGAGAAGATCATGGTGGTGCACGGGACGGGCTTCAACTGGCACGAGCCGGACCACTTCCGGATCGTGACGCTGCCGTCGGTCGCCGACCTCACGGACGCGGTGACGCGGATCGGCCGCTTCCTGGACGGCTACAGCCAGCCCTGACACGCCGCCGCGGGCGGCGCCCCCGGTCTTGACCCATCCTTGAACCGGACCGGAATCAACTTTAGACGGAATCTAAGCTAGGCTGGTCCCCGAGCAGTCAGGAGGCCGTCCCATGTACGAACCGATCCGCACCCCCTCGGTCCACACGACGGCCGGCGCGCCCGGCACCTTCCCGCACCGTTCCCGCGAGGAGGAGCTGGACATCCAGCTCGCCGGCCACCTCTCCGCCCTGCTCGCGGTCACCGACGAGCTCGGCGACGGCGAGGGCGGCGAGCAGATCGCCCGCCAGGTGGCCCGCCTCCGCGGCGCGCCCCCCGCCCGGCACGCCGCCCTGAGCGGCGCCACCCCCGAGGCGCTCCACCGCAAGGCCCACGCCCTCGCCGGCCGGGCCCTGCTCGTCGCCGCCTCGCGCGCCGACACCTCCGCCGCCATCCTCGCGGCCACCCGCATGGACACCCACACCGCGGCCCTCACCGCCGCCCCCTAGTCGGCCCCGGGCCGCGCGGCACGAACCGCCCGGCCCGGGAGCCATCCACCCCAGGGTCCACACCCACCCGGCACCACCCCACACCCCGGACCACCCCACCCCGCACCACCCCCGCGGCACCGTCCGGGGCGCCATCCGGCGGCCATCCCTCCGGTTCCCATCCGGGATCGCCCCTTCACCTGCCGTACACCCAACTCCCTCTGGAATGTGGGTTTCCGCGAGCACGCTGCCCGCGTGAGACGCATCCTGGGAATCGTCCTGGCCGTCCTGCTCCTCGGCGGCGTGGCCGTCGTCCTCGTGACGGGCGGCGAAAAGGACAAGGGCACGGCAACGAAGACCGTGCGAGGAGTCATCGGCTCGGAGAAGAGCGAGTTCTTCTCCGACCCCGACGTCGTGAAGGCCCTGTCCGCCAAGGGCCTCACCGTGAGCACCGAGACCTCCGGGTCCTGGGACATGGAGCAACTCCCCCTCGCGGGGTACGACTTCGCGTTCCCGTCCTCAAAGGGACCGGCCGACGAGCTGCGCGCCAAGGCCCCCGACAAGGCCGCCGCCGCGCCGCTGCGCCCGTTCTACTCGCCCCTCGTGGTCGTCGCGCACAGCAACGCCGCCCGGGTCCTCGCCGGCAACGGCCTGGCCACCCTCGGCGCCCGCGGCACCAGCGGCATCCTCAAGATGGACGCCTATCTGGCCGCCGTCCGCGCCGACCGCGGCTGGCGCCAGCTCAAGGGCGCCGACAAGCACGCCGAGCTGAGCGGGACGCTCTTCGTCACCTCCACCGACCCGGTGGCCTCCAACTCCGGCGCCCTCTACCTCGCCGCCGCGAGCTACGTCGCCGACGGCGGCCGGGTCGCCGACGGCAAGGAGGCCGTCGCCCGCACCGCCCCGCTGCTCCGCAAGCTCACCCAGGTGCAGGGCGCCCAGCAGACCGGCTCCGACGCCCCCTTCCGGGACTTCGTGAGCGGCGTCGGCAACCCCCTCGTCCTCGTGTACGAGTCCCAGGTCGCCGCCCAGCTGCTCGCCGGCCGGCCCATGGGCGACCTCGTCGTGCTCTACCCGGACACCACGGTGAACAGCGACCACACCCTCGTACCGCTCACCGAGGGCGGCAAGGAGCTGGGCCGGCTGCTCTCCGAGGACCCTGAGCTGCGCCGCCTCGCCGTCCGGCACGGCTTCCGGCCGCAGGGCGCCGCGCCCGAGTTCACCGAGGCCACCAACCCGTACGGCGAATACCTCAACCAGACACTGACCGGAGTCCGCCAGGCGCCCGTGCCCACCGGCGCGGTGCTGCGCGACATGGCGCGGCGGGCCCGTGACCAGGGGGGCACCACATGACCGATCCGACCGACCCGCGCGCCGGCGGCGAGCCCCGCAACCCCTACGCGGGCCCGCCCGAGTCCACCTTCCTGCTGACCCCGCCCGAGCAGGACGCCCCGCTCGTGCTCACCCCGCCCGCCCCGGCCCCCGTGGTCCGCGCCGCGCAGGCCTCCGGCCTGGTGCCGCTGGACGAGTCGGTGCGCGCCGAGACGGCCCGGCGGGCCGAGGAGTACGTGGGCTCGCTCGCCGGACTCGACCCGCGCTCCCCGGAGTTCGCGGGCCGCATCGGCGAGATCGCGGCGCTCGGCTCCGGCGAGATGCGGGCCGCCGCCCAGCAGTCGAACCGGATGCTGGACCGCACGGTCCGCTCCCTCGGCCAGGGCGGCGGCGACGCCTCCGCCCGCGTCGGCTCCTCGCTCGTCGAACTCCGGCGCACGGTCGAGGACCTGGACCCCCGGGACACCCCCGGCAAGGGCTTCAAGGGCCTCCTCGCCAAGCTGCCCGGCGGCAACAGGTTCCGCGACCACGTCGCCACGTACGCCTCCTCGCAGGCGACCCTCAACCGGATCGTCGGCTCGCTGCGCGGCGGACAGGACGAACTGCGCCGCGACAACGCCGCGTTGCAGACCGAGCGGGCCCGGCTCTGGGAGACCATGGGCAAGCTCCAGGAGTTCGCCGTCCTCACCGAGGCCCTCGACGCCGCCGTCGAGCAGCGGATCGCCGGCACCCACGACCCGGCCGAGGCGGACGCGCTCCGCGCCGACGTCCTCTTCCCGGTCCGCCAGAAGCACCAGGACCTCCTCACCCAACTCGCCGTCTGCGCGCAGGGATACCTCGCGATGGACGTGGTCCGGCGGAACAACGACGAGCTGATCAAGGGCGTGGACCGGGCCGCGACGACGACCCTGTCGGCGCTGCGGATCGCGGTCATGCTCGCCTCCGCCCTGGAGAACCAGCGCAAGGTCACCGAGCAGGTGAACGTGCTCCGCTCGACCACCGAGGACCTGATCCGCGGCAACGCCGAGATGCTCTCCACCCAGGCCGGCGAGATCCAGCGGATCGCCGCCGACCCGGCGGTCGGCGCCGAGACCCTGCGCAACGCCTTCCACCAGATCTACCGCACGCTCGACGCCATCGACACGTACAAGGTCCAGGCGACCGAGGCGATGGCGGCGACCGTCTCCTCCCTCACGAGCGAACTCCAGGAAGCGAGCGCACACTTGGACCGCAGCCGCCGCACGAGCGCGCTGGAAGGCGGCCCGTCCGCATGAGACCCCGCACGCTCCCCCGCCTCCTGGCGGGCCTCGCGCTCACCCTGCTCCTCACCGCCACCGCGGGCTCCTGCGGCACGATCGACAACTCGGTCGGCGGCACCGGCGAGCAGCGCGACAAGACCGACTCCAGGCCCGCCGAGCCCGGCACCCTCCGCGTCCTCGCCTCCTCCGAACTCGCCGACATGGCGCCGGTCCTGGAGGACGCCCGCAAGGCGACCGGCGTCACCGTCCGCACCACCTACGCGGGCACCCTCGACGCCGTCGAGCAGATCGCCTCGGGCCGGGCCGAGAAGGAGTACGACGCCGTCTGGCTCTCCTCCAACGACTACCTGCGGCTGCGCCCCGACACCGCCGGCCGGATCACCAACGAGACCCCGGTGATGACCTCCCCGGTGGCGCTCGGCGTCCGCCCCGAGGTCGTCACCCGGCTCGGCTGGGACCCGAAGAAGGTCACCTGGTCGCAGCTCCACCGGGCGGTCGCCGAGGGCAGGCTGACGTACGGCATGACCGACCCCAAGCGCTCCAACTCCGGCTTCTCCGCCCTGGTCTCGGTCGCCTCCGGGCTCTCCGGCGCCCAGTCCGCGCTGAGCGACCGGGACGTGGCGAAGGCGACCCCGAAGCTCCGCGAGTTCTTCACCGGCCAGAAGCTCACCTCCGGCTCCTCCGGCTGGCTCGCCACTGCCTACGGCCGCCGCACCGACATCGACGCGCTGGTCAACTACGAGTCGGTGCTGCTCTCCACGCCCGGCGCGCTCACCGTGATCCGCCCCTCCGACGGCGTCGTCACCGCCGACTACCCGCTCACCCTGCTCACGGCGGCCCCCGCCGCCGCCAAGGAGTCGGCCCAGCGGCTCACCACCTACCTCCGCACCCCGGAGGCGCAGCGCCGGATCACCGAGACCACGCTGCGCCGCCCGGTCGTCGCCGGCGTCGCCCCGTCGCCCCGGCTCGACCGCGACCTGCGGCGCGAGCTGCCCTTCCCCGGCAGCCGCTCGGTCGCCGACGGCCTGCTCGACGCGTACGACAACACCCTGCGCCGGCCCTCCCGCACGGTCTACGTCCTGGACACCTCGGGCTCGATGCGGGGCGAGCGGCTGACCCGCCTCAAGGAGGCGATCGCCGAGCTGACGTCGGACTTCCGGGACCGCGAGGAGGTCACCCTGATGCCCTTCGGCTCCGCGGTGAAGGGCGCCGAGGTGCGGACGTACACGGTCGACCCGAAGGACCCGGCGAAGGCCAGGGACGCGATCCGCGCCGACGCCGGGCGGCTGTCCGCCTCCGGCGGCACCGCGATCTACTCCAGCCTGACCGAGGCCTACCGCAGCCTGGGCGCCGCGCCCCGCGACACCTTCACCTCGGTCGTGCTCATGACGGACGGGGAGAACACCGACGGGATGAAGGCCGCCGACTTCGACGTCTTCTTCCGGGCGCTGCCCGAGGAGCAGCGGCACACCCCGGTCTTCCCGGTCCTCTTCGGCGACTCCGACCGGAGCGAGCTGGACCACATCGCGGACCTGACCGGCGGCAAGCTCTTCGACGCGACGAAGGGCTCCCTGGAGGGCGCCTTCGAGGAGATCCGTGGCTACCAGTGACCGCGTGCTCCGGTACGCGGAGTCCCGCAAGAACCTCACGGGCTGCCTCTGCGGCCTGGCCGGGCTCGGCATCGGCCTCACCGGCGCGGCCGGCGGCCTCTGGCCGCTCGTGGTGCTCGGCCTGTACGGCGCGGGCGCGCTGATCGCCCCGCCGGAGCGGCCGGACGCCCCGGCCTTCCCGAGCGCCGACGAGCAGCTGGAGTCGCTGCGCGCGGACCACGCCACCCTGCGGGAGTACCTCGCGGAGGTGGAGCTGCCGGAGCGGGCCCGCGAGCGGCTCGACGAGCTGGACGTGCTCTTCGAGGCGCTGCTCGAACCGGGCTGGGTCAGCGACCCGGAGCATCTGCACGTGCTGGCCCGCGCGGTCCGCCAGGACGTGCCGGAGGCGGTCGACGCCTTCGTCCGCACCCGTTGGTGGAGCCGGGTGAACTCGGGCTCCGAGCCTCCCGAGCGCCATCTGGAGCGGCAGCTGGCCGCGCTGCGCGAGGAGGCCGGCCGGATCGCCGCGGCACTCCAGGAGGCGGAGGAGCTCCGTCAGCGGGCGCACACCCGCTACCTGGAGGACCGGGGTGACTGATCCCCGCACGGGGAGATGCGCCGGCCCCGGAGCCTGAGGGGGCTCCGGGGCCGGTTGCGTCGTGATGGACCGTCGTGACCCCACTGGTCAGGGCGGTATGTCGGGGCAGCCCACCACGAGTCTCGATACTGCTACGGGATCAGCCCAGGCGCTCGACCAGCGCGCGGTACTCGTCCCACAGCTCCTTCGGCGTGTGGCTGCCGAAGGTCTCCAGGTGCGCGGGGACCAGGGCGGCCTCCTCGCGCCAGACGTCCTTGTCGACGGTGAGCAGGAAGTCCAGGTCCTCCTCGGCCAGGTCCAGGCCGTCGGTGTCCAGGGCCTCCCGGGTCGGCAGGACGCCGATCGGGGTGTCGACGCCCTCGGCCTTGCCGTCGAGGCGCTCGACGATCCACTTGAGGACGCGGCTGTTCTCGCCGAAGCCGGGCCAGACGAACTTGCCGGCGTCGTTCTTGCGGAACCAGTTCACGTAGTAGATCTTCGGCAGCTTCGCCGCGTCGGCGGTGGCACCGACCTTGACCCAGTGGGCCATGTAGTCGCCCATGTTGTAGCCGCAGAAGGGCAGCATGGCGAAGGGGTCGCGGCGCAGCTCGCCGACCTTGCCCTCGGCGGCGGCGGTCTTCTCGGAGGCCACGTTGGCGCCGAGGAAGACGCCGTGGTTCCAGTCGAAGGACTCGGTGACCAGCGGGACGGCGGTGGCGCGGCGGCCGCCGAAGAGGATCGCCGAGATCGGCACGCCCTTCGGGTCCTCCCACTCCGGCGCGATGATCGGGCACTGCCCGGCCGGGACGGTGAAGCGGGCGTTCGGGTGGGCGGCGGGCGTGTCGGACGCGGGCGTCCAGTCGTTGCCCTTCCAGTCCGTGAGGTGCGCGGGCGCCGTCTCGGTCATGCCCTCCCACCACACGTCGCCGTCGTCGGTGAGCGCGACGTTGGTGAAGACGGAGTTGCCCCACATGGTCTTCATGGCGTTGGCGTTGGTGTGCTCGCCGGTGCCGGGCGCGACGCCGAAGAAGCCGGCCTCGGGGTTGATGGCGTAGAGGCGGCCGTCCTCGCCGAAGCGCATCCAGGCGATGTCGTCGCCGATGGTCTCCACGGTCCAGCCGGGGATGGTCGGCTCCAGCATGGCGAGGTTGGTCTTGCCGCAGGCCGACGGGAAGGCGGCGGCGACGTACTTCGCCTCGCCCTGCGGCGGGGTCAGCTTGAGGATGAGCATGTGCTCGGCGAGCCAGCCCTCGTCACGGGCCATGACGGAGGCGATGCGCAGGGCGTAGCACTTCTTGCCGAGGAGCGCGTTGCCGCCGTAGCCGGAGCCGTACGACCAGATCTCGCGGGTCTCCGGGAAGTGCGAGATGTACTTGGTGGAGTTGCACGGCCACGGCACGTCCTCCTGGCCCTCCGCGAGGGGGGCGCCGAGGGTGTGGACGGCCTTCACGAAGAAGCCGTCGGTGCCGAGCTCGTCGAGGACGGCCTGGCCCATGCGGGTCATGGTGCGCATGGAGACCGCGACGTAGGCGGAGTCGGTGATCTCGACGCCGATGGCGGAGAGCGGGGAGCCGACGGGGCCCATGCAGAAGGGGACCACGTACATGGTGCGGCCCTTCATGGAGCCGCGGAAGATGCCCTCGGAGCCCGCGAAGAGCTCCTTCATCTCCGCCGGGGCCTTCCAGTGGTTGGTCGGGCCGGCGTCCTCCTCCTTCTCGGAGCAGATGAAGGTCCGGTCCTCGACGCGGGCGACGTCGGTCGGGTCGGAGGCGGCGTAGTACGAGTTCGGGCGCTTCACCGGGTCGAGCTTCGTGAACGTGCCCTTGGCGACGAGCTCCTCGCACAGGCGCTCGTACTCGGCTTCGGAGCCGTCGCACCAGACGATGCTGTCCGGCTGCGTGATCTCTGCGATCTCGTTCACCCAGGAGACGAGCTCCTGGTGCTGGGTGGGAAGGGGAGCCGCGTTGTCGCGCGCCACGATTGCTCCTTGTAGAGGGGTGTATTCCGCTGTATGCCCCGTGGGGGCCGCGACCCGGATGCGTCGTAGCTGCTCATCCGGTGCCGACCGCACTCATTTGATCATCCGCTGGATACGCCCATATGTCCAGGGGGGTGCACACGTGAGCATCGCCACTCGTATCCGGCACCTACGGGGCCGTAGGTACGATTCGGTGTCATGACTGCAGCCACGCCGGAAGCGACCCCGGTCGCGCCCGAACCGACCGCCCAGGCCCCGTCGCTCCCGCTGAAGCCACGGCTCAGGGGCTGGCTGCACGCGGGCATGTTCCCCGCCGTGATCGTCGCCGGACTGGTCCTCGTCGCCCTCGCCGACACCCCGCGCGCCCGGATCGCCTGCGGGATCTACGTCCTCACCGCCTGCCTGCTCTTCGGCATCAGCGCGCTCTACCACCGGGGCGACTGGGGCCCGCGCGGCGAGGCCGTCCTGCGCCGCCTCGACCACGCCAACATCTTCCTGATCATCGCGGGCACCTACACCCCGCTCACCCTGCTGCTGCTCCCGGACTCCACCGCGAAGCCGCTCATGTGGGCGGTCTGGGCCGCCGCGGCCGCCGGCATCGCCTTCCGCGTCTTCTGGGTCGGCGCCCCCCGCTGGCTCTACACCCCCTGCTACATCGCCATGGGCTGGGCCGCCGTCTTCTTCCTCCCCGACTTCATGCGGACCGGCGGCATCGCCGTCCTCGTCCTGGTCGTCGTCGGCGGCCTGCTCTACAGCGTCGGCGGCGTCATCTACGGCATGAAGCGCCCGAACCCGTCCCCCCGCTGGTTCGGCTTCCACGAGGTCTTCCACTCCTTCACCCTCGCCGCCTTCATCGTCCACTACGTCGGCATCTCCCTGGTCGCCTACCAGTCCTGACCAGGGATGACACGGCAGAATGACCCCATGGCCAGTGGTCTGAGGGAACGCAAGAAGCAGAAGACCCGCGCGGCGATCCGCCGGGCCGGACGACGGATCGCCGCCGCCCACGGCTGGGAGGCCGCCACCATCGAGCGCATCGCCGCCGAGGCCGAGGTCTCCCCCTCCACCGTCGTCCGCTACTTCCCGGTCCGCGAGGACATCCTCCTCACCGACGAGGACGACGAGCACCTCGAAGCCCTGCTGCGCGCCCGCCCGGCCGGCGAGGAACCCCTCGAATCCCTCCGGGCGGTCGTCGTCGAGGCCATCGGCACGGCCCTGGCCGCCGACCCGGAGGAGCTGCGGGTCCGCGCCCGGCTGATGGCCGACACCCCCGCCGTCCGCGCCCGGCTCACCGAGACCACCGCGGAGACCGGCCGCCGGCTCGCCCGCGCCCTCGCCGACCGCACCGGCCGCGCCCCCGACGACCTGGAGGTCCGGGTCTTCGCCGCCGCCGTCCTCGGCGCCCTGCGCGAGACCGTCCTCTACTGGGCGGAGCGCGGCCTCGCCGAGGACCTCACGGCGCTGCTGCACCGCACCCTCGACACCCTCAAGGCCGGGCCGGCCCTCCCAGCGCGCCCCTGACCACCTCGGCCGAGCGCGGATTGGCGGCACACCCCCACACCCCGTGCGGGCAGTAGTCGGTCACCGTCTGGTAGACGGGCCGGTGCAGGGCGAACCAGTCGAGCATCCCCCGGACGTACGCCGGGTTGTCCCCGTTCCGGAAGAGCCCCCACTCCGGGTACGAGACGGGCTTGCCGTGCGCCTTCGCGAAGGCCACGTGGTGCGCGAGCCCGTACTCCTCGGCCACCTGCTCCTCGAAGGAGACGCCCTCGGGCTGGTCGTAGGCGTCCATCCCGATGATGTCGACGACGTCGTCGCCCGGGTAGCACTCCGGCCACGGCACCGCGTCCCGTCCCCGGCTCGGCGTGAAGTCGAAGCGGAACCGCTGCCCCTCGACCCCCCGCAGCACCCCGGCCACCTGCCGCCAGTACGCCTTCCAGGCCGCCGGGTCCGGCCCGCAGCGGTGCCCGTACGTGGTGCCGTTCATCTCCCAGCCGAGGACCAGGACCGCGTCCCCGAGCCCGTGCTCCACCAGCCCCTCGCCCAGCGCCTCGAAGTGCGCGTCGAAGGCGCCGGCCGCCCCGCGCCGCAGCCCCGCCCGCACCTCGGCGTCGCTCAGCCCGGCCTCGTTGCGGTCCATCATCGGCACGTTCAGCACGAAGAGCCGCCCCGGCCGCTCGGCCTTCCACCGCGCCCAGGGCGCGAAGAGCTCCGGATGCCCCTCGATGTTCGACCAGCGGTCGCCCGGCAGATAGGTGTGCCCGACCGTCAGCTCGCCGCCGCCCAGCCACGCCTGCGCCCCGGCGATCCGCCGCACACCCTCCGCGTCGGAGCCGGTGAAGAAGCCGGACGGGACCCCGGGCAGCGGCGATGGCTCGGGCGCGGGCGCGCTCCCGGTCCCGGTGTGCCGCTCGCCCGGCGCGAGCCGGCCGACGATCCCGGGCAGGAGCACGAGCGCGGCGACGGCCGCGAGCAGCACCAGAAGTGCGGCCCGCGGCCGGGAACGAGGGCGGGGACGGCTCACGTCAGCTGGTCCAGAACTCCCACCAGCGGGTCAGGATCAGCATCCCGATGATCCCGATGTGCAGCACGGGCGGCGCGAAGGCGAAGTCCGCGAAGAAGCCCCGCACCGCCGCCGGCGCGGGCAGCACCCCGGTCCGCACGTTGTGCGCGGTGACGTACCAGAACAGGGTGATGGTCGCCGCCCAGGCGAGGCAGCACCACAGGCAGAGGGCGTTGATCTCGTACAGCGACTGCTGCATCAGCCAGGTGCAGAAGCCGACGCCGAACAGCGCCCCGCCGTTCAGCCCGAGCCAGAACCACCCCCGGTACCGGGCCCCCGCCAGGAGCCCGGCGCCGATCGCGACGACGACGCCGTACGTGACGAGGCCGAGCAGCGGGTTGGGGAAGCCGAAGACCGCCGCCTGCTCGCTCTTCATGATGTTCCCGCAGGACACGACCGGGTTCAGGCTGCACCCCGGCTGGAAGCCCGGGTCCTCCAGGAGCTTGAACTTGTCGATCGTGATCACCCACGCGGCGAGGATCCCGGCCGCGCCGGTGACGACGAGGAGCCAGCCGAGCCCCCGTCCCGCACCGACCGTGCCGTCCTCCGACCGCCCGGCCGGGACCGTCCGGTCCTCCCGCCGCTGCCCCGGCACCCCGCTCCGTACCCCGAGCGTCGTCATCGCGCCGCCCCTTCCGCTCAGCCCTGCACGCGCCGGACGGGCAGCAGGACGTGGGCGCACTCCGCGAGCATCTCCTCGTCGGAGACGAAGGCGCGCAGCCGGTCCTCGTCCACGGGCTGCCCGGGGACCGCCTCGGCCCACGGGCGCACCGAGCAGAGGAAGTAGACCTTGCCGGTCTCGCGGGCGGCGGCCTGCCACTCGGCGGGCACCGGGCACTGCACCTTGAGGAAGGGCAGGGTGAGGACGGCGGTGCCGGCCTCGACGAGCAGCGAGGCGCTGATCCCCGCGTCCTTCTCCAGGTCGAAGAGCCGGTCGCCGACCGAGAGGCCCATCGACTCCAGGGCGGCGCGCATGGCCTGCTGCCCGGCCTCCGGCCCGTCCCGGCCGTCGCCGAGGGAATACGCCATGAGGAAAGGCGTGCCGGCGGAGTCTTCGGTGACTTCGCTGGACCACGGAATCACCGTGAGCGTGCCCAGCGGAGAGACGCTGCGCGCCTCGGAAAGGACGTGGGGAGTGGTCATGGAAGGGGATGCTAGTGGGGCAACCACCCTTTCCCCGTACCGAATTCACTCATCCGGCCGACATTCCCCCGCTCGAACTCCCGGCCGCAACGAACAAGGGTTTTCATCGTTGTGCCCTGAGGCCCCTTGTCGACACCAGGAGATCGCCGATGCCCTTCCCGCGCCGTGTCGCCCTCCGGTCGCTCTTCGCGCTGGCCGTCGCCGCCGCCACCGGCGGGACCCTCGGCCGGATCGCCGCCCGGCCGCCGGAGACGGGAGCGGACCCGTACGCCTTCGACGAGATGTACGCGGGCCGCCGGATCCGCGGTCTCACCGGGCCCGCGGGCGAGCCGGTGGCGCTGGTGGACGGGCGGCCGCTGCACCTGATGCGCTGCGCCGACGGCGGCTGGGTGACCCCGCTGGACCACTACGAGTCCTGTCCGAGCCCGCTCGCCGCCACCCGCGCGGCCGTGGACGCGGCGGGCTCGGCCCCGCTCTCCCGGTACGCGGCGGGGCACGGCCTCCACTCCGACCCGACGGGAGGGAACCCGCGTGGTGTACACGCGTAAGAACCAGCGCGACCTGACGACGGCCGAGCGCCGCCGGTTCGTCGCCGCGGTGCTCGAACTGAAGCGCCGCGGCACGTACGACGAGTTCGTCCGGATGCACATCGACCACTACGTCGCCGACGGCGCCGGCCGGCTGCGGACCGCGCACATGGCGCCGAGCTTCCTGCCCTGGCACCGGAAGTTCCTCCTGGAGTTCGAGCGGGCGCTGCGCCGGATCGACGCGACGGTGACGGTCCCCTACTGGGACTGGACCCGGGACTCGACGCCGGCCGCCTCGCTCTGGTCGGAGGACTTCATGGGCGGCAACGGCCGCCGCTCGGACCTCCAGGTGACCACCGGCCCCTTCGCGTACGCCAAGGGGAAGTGGACGGTGAAGCACGCGATGACCGAGACCTCCTTCCTGACCAGGGACTTCGGCCGTCCGCGCGATCCGGTCGCGCTGCCGACGGCGGCCCAGCTGGACGAGGTGATGCGGGAGCGGACGTACGACACGGCCCCGTGGAACTCGACCAGCCCGTCGGGGTTCCGCAACCGGCTGGAGGGCTGGGCGCAGGGCTCGGGCAACGAGCGGTTCCGGATCCACAACCGGGTGCACCGCTGGGTGGGCGGTCTGATGCTCGGCGGCGGTTCGGTGAACGATCCGGTGTTCTGGCTGCACCACTCCTTCGTGGACCTGGTGTGGTCGCGGTGGCAGCAGCGCAATCCGCAGGCGGCGTACCTGCCGGCGGAGCCGCCGCCGCTGGGCGACGCGCAGTACCGCAAGGTGGTGGCGCGGCACCAGCCGATGGCGCCGTGGGGCGTGACGCCGGCCGAGATGTTCGACCACGGCGCGATCTACCGGTACGCCTGACGGCGCGGGGCCCCGGACGCGGGCGTCCCCCCGGCCCTGGTGGGGCCGGGGGGACGCTCGGGGGAAGCGGGGCGGTCAGCCGCCGTAGCCGCCGTCGCCGTTGTCGTGCGGGGCGTCGACGTTGGCGCAGTGGTTGCCGAAGGCCGGGTTCAGCAGGCCGATGACGTTGACGGTGTTGCCGCAGAGGTTGACCGGCACGTGGACCGGGACCTGGACGACGTTGCCGGAGGCGACACCGGGCGAGTGGGCGGCGACGGCCTCGGCGCCCGAGTCGGCGACGGCCAGGCCGGCTCCGCTGAGGGCGACGGCACCGGTGCCGGCCAGAACGGCGGCAGCCTTCGCGATGCGAGACATCAGAACTCCTTGAATGGGTCGAGCGACCGCAGGGATCACGGCCGTCACGTGCGTTCAACGCCGTACCACGGAGCGGGTCACGGTCTTTGGGCCGAAAAGGTGGCCCGCGGTCCGATGTCCGCCCCCCGTCGGATACGAGGGGCGGTACTCCGGGCCGCGGGCCGTGGCCATGCGACAAGCCTTCTGGTGCAACGAGGAAAGGCCCTTGCGGTAGCGGGGAAGAATCGTGTCTTCACTCGCGTGGAACGCACCCGAACGGAATTCCGAAAAGAAGGGGGGAAGGGTGGGGAAAGGGGTTCAGCCGCGCTCGGGTGCGAGGCCGAGCTGGGAGTCGAGGGCGCCGCTGAGCGTCGGGGCGACGAGGCCGAGCTGGGGGTCGGCGAGCTTCGGCAGTCCGGCGAGGCCGTTGCCCTGGGGGGCCTCGACCGGGTGGCCGAGGACGGCGCCGGGGGTGGCGGCCTTCATCTCGGAGTGCGGGGTGGCGAGGAGCGCCCGGCCCGGCTCGCTGCCCTTCAGGAGCTCGGGGAGCGGGGCGTCCACGACGGTCTCGGGCAGGGTGCCGGTGAGCGGGACGGAGGGCAGGGTCACGTCGGGCAGCGCGCCGAGGCCCTTCTGGAAGCCGGTGGGGGCGCCGGGGACGGGCACCGGCACGCCGGTCGCGACGGTCGGGGCGTCCATCGGCAGGACCGGATCCAGGCCCTGGAGGGGAACGATCACCGGGGCCTCGACGGCGGCGGCCGGGACGGCCATGGCGGCGGAGGCGAGCGCGGTCATGAGGAGTCCCATGCCGGCGTGAGAGCGCAGAGTCATGCCGGGTGAACGAGCCACTCGGCCGAAACGTCGCGCGTGGATCCCCCATGTGCAGCAACGCCGGAGGCCCCCACCGGTGAGGGCGGGGGCCTCTGTTGACGTCACGTCAGGAAGGCGCGTACGTCAGTGGCGACGGCTCCGGACGAGGCGGCCGCCCCGGAGCTGGACGACGGTGCCGCCGATGATGAGGGCGGCGCTGACGGCGGCCGCTCCCCACAGGGCGGGGTCGCTGCCCGTGTCGGGGAGTTCGGGCTTGTCGGGCCCGTGGGGCGGGGTGGTCGGCGACGTGGGTTCGCAGCCGGGCTCCGGCTCCTCGCCGGGCTCCGGCCCCTCGCACTCGCCCGGAGGCTCGTCCGGGTTGGTGGGCGGAGTCCACGTCGAGGACGGGGACGTGGGCGGGGTGGTGGGCTCGCAGCCGGGCTCCGGCTCCTCACCCGGCTCCGGCTCCTCGCACTCGCCGGGAGGCTCGTCCGGGTTGGTCGGCGGAGTCCACGTCGAGGACGGGGACGGGGACGTGGGCGGAGTCGTCGGCGTCGTCGGAGTCGTCGGCGGGGTGGTGGGCTCGCAGCCGGGCTCCGGCTCCTCACCGGGCTCCGGCTCCTCGCACTCGCCGGGAGGCTCGTCCGGGTTGGTCGGCGGAGTCCACGTCGACGAGGGGGACGGGGACGTGGGCGGAGTCGTCGGCGGGGTCGTCGGCGGCTCGGACGGCTCCTCGCAGCCGGGCTCCGGCTCCTCGCCGGGCGCCGGCGCCTCGCACTCGTCGTCCGGGGGGTAGGTGGGCGGAGTGCTCGTGGGCGGGTGCGTCGGGTGGGTGGGCGGCGTCGTCGTGGGCGGCGTCGTGGTCGGCGGGTGGGTCGGCGGGTGGGTCGGGGTGGGTTCCTCGGGCTCTTCGCCGTAGCCGCCGTCGGGTTCCTCCGTCGCGTGGGAGCAGAGGTCTCCGACGGCCGACGCCACGTATGCGCCCAGGTCCATGCCGGCACCGCAGAGTTCCGGCGAGAGGGGGGCGTGGGCCTGCCCGTTGCCGGGTCCTGGGGTGTCGCCGGTGCCGGGGTGCGCGTTCGCGGCCAGCGCGAGACCGCCGGTCAGCGACAGCAAGCCGGTCGCTGCCGCCGCGGTGAGTACTTTCCTGCTGATGATGGACCGCATACCGCTCTTCCTCGGGAGAAAGGGAGAGACCGGCGAGGATCCCCCCTCGCTCCGTCCGGCCGCGTCCCGCGCTGACGTTCGCGTGGGACGGTCCTGAGAGTAGGGAGCGGCACACCGTGTGAAGTCGAGGCCACACGGCGACCGGTCAGAAAATCATTCGATCAGCCGCCGAGCGGGTTGACCGGGAGGCCGCCGACCAGCGGGAGGCCCTTGCCGGTCTGGTTCAGCTGGGTCGCGGTGTCGGTGACCGACTTGACCGGGGAGCCCTCGGTGGTGCTGCTGAGCACGTCCGACTTCAGCCCGTTGGCGGCGATGGCCTCCAGGCCGCCGTTCAGGCTGGTCGGCGTGAACGCCTGCTGGGCCATGGCGGGGGCGGCGGCGCCGAGGGCCATGAGGGAACCGGCGACGACCGCGGCGACCTTGGTGGGCTTCATGGGGAGAATCCTTCCTCTGTTCTTTCAACTCGCGTTCCGCACAGGCTTCTTGACGAATTCCCGTGCGTCGCTTCCGTCTTCTGTAACGAGAGGTTCGCTCCCCGGAAACTCCAGGAGGAAGGATTTCTCGACACTGCACCCGATCGAAGGGGACCGGTGCTATTTCCGGATGACCGGACGCGGACGCACCCGTACCGGCCCGGCGGGAGGCCGGACCGGTACGGGTCGGGGGTGCGCGCGCGGGTCAGCGGACCGGTAGCGGCGGCTTCACCGGCACGTCGACCGGCAGCTCCGGCGCCTCGACGGGCGGGTCGACCGGCAGCTCGGGCGCCTCGACCGGCGGGTCGACCGGCAGCTCCGGCGCCTCGACCGGGAGCGCGGGCAGCGCGGGGAGGCCGGCCAGGTCCGGGGCGGGCAGCCCGCTGCCGAGCACGGTGGCGACGGCGAGGTTGACCAGGGAGGTCAGCGTGGCCGTGACCTGCGGGACGACTCCGGCGGCGTCCCCGGAGGTGACGGCGGCGAGCAGCCCGGCGACGGCCTTCTCGACGGTGCCGAGCGCGTCGCCCACCAGATCGACGGGGGCCGCCTGGGCGGCCCTGGCCCCGGCCGTGACGGGCAGGGTCACGGGCGGCTTCACGGGCAGCTCGGCCGGTGCCTCGACGGCCGGAGGGGTGACCGGGGTGTCCGCGACGGGCGGGGTGACCGGCAGCTCCGGGGTGGCCGGGGTGTCCGCGACGGGCGGGGTGACCGGCAGCTCCGGGGTGGCCGGGGTCTCCGGCAGCGGGGCGGGAGCGGTCTGCTTGGCCCGGTCGACGGCGGCCTGGATCTTCGCCTTCAGGGCGTCGGCGTCGGCCGCGGGGAGCTGGCCTTCGTCGGCCGTGAGGGCGGCGGTGACGAGTTCGGTCACGGGGGTCGTCACCCCGCCGACGTCCGCGAGGGCCTTGGTCTGGGTCAGCAGGGCGGCGGCGTCGGGGAGCGGGGCGTGGGCGGCCCGGTCGGCCGCGCGGGAGGGGCGGTGCTCGTCGGCGAAGGCGGGTCCCGCCATGCCGAGGGTGAGGGCGGCGGATATCGCCAGGGCGGTGAGACGGCGTGTAGCCAGGGGACGCATATGTGTTCCTTTTCCTTATGCGTCGGACAACTGCTCTCTCACCGTGCCTGCGGGTATAGCCCTCCGCAACCGCGGAACTACTGAGCGCCACGTCTCCGTTCGAGTGAATCCGCCCTCCGGCCTGCCCCTCGAAGGGGCGTACGCCGTTGCACCGGACGGCGCACGGGCGTGCGTCCGAACGGGTACCGGCCCAGCGGCCGCAAGGAAAAAGCCGGTGCGCCCGCCTCAAGGGGTGGGCGCACCGGCTTCGGAAGGACCGATCCGACGTGCGAGGTCAGACGTTGGCGCAGACGTTGCCGAAGGCCGGGTTCAGCGCGCCGATGACGCTCACGGTGTTGCCGCAGACGTTGACCGGGATGTGGACCGGGACCTGCACGACGTTGCCGGAGCCGACACCGGGGGACTTCACGGCGGCGCCCTCGGCGATGGAGTCGGCGGCGGCGGCACCGGCGGCACCGGCGACCGCGGCGGCGGCACCCACGGTCAGGACGACGGCCTTGGCGATACGGGACATGGAGAAGTTCTCCTCGATCGATTTCCAACTCGGACTGCGCGGACTGTTCGGCCCGGCTCCCTCAACAACGCGCCGGCTATTCGTCGGTTGCTCTCCCGAACGGGTGACGTTCAACCGATCTTTGGCTTGCGGGAGGGCCATTCGAGCGACGGGCCGGAGAAAGGCGCAACACGCTCAACGAGGAACCTGCCGCGCGGATACGGGAGTTAGCGTTTCCGAGCATCTAATGCTTACTATCGCCCCGCGCCGGGGTTATAACGTTCCCGAACGTTGCTTCCGGGCCCGCCGCGCGTTCACCCATTTCGTGCGGACGACACCTCCCCCTCCCCCGGTCTTCACGGGTCTTCCCTTCCTTCTCTCATCAAAGCGGAGAACCTGTATGCGGAATTCAGCGGTTCTTGCCGTGCGTCGCAGCGTGTGGTGCGCCCTGTCGTGCGCGGTTCTGTCCGCCGCGGCGCCGCTCGCCTCCGCCACCGCGCCGCCCGCGCCCGGGGAGGCCGCCCGGATCCCCTTCGCCGCGCGCTACCAGGCCGAGCTGCACGGCGGGATCGTGCGCGCCGCCAACGCCTCGGCGAAGGGCCTCAAGGGCACCGAGACCTCCAACGACGGGACGTCCCTCGGCTACGTCGACGTGGACGACGACCCCAACACGTACAACTCCAGCCGCGCCGAACTGCCCGTGCCCGCCGGGGCGCGGGTGGCCTGGGCCCGGCTGTACTGGGGCGGAAATCTGCGGGTGGGCGAGCAGAAGCCGCCGAAGGACAACGGCCGGGTGCTGATCGCGGAGCCCGGCGGGCAGTACAAGGCGGTCCTCGCCGACACCCTGGTCGGCCACCGCACCGCCGACGGCGCCGACGCCTTCCAGGCCTCCGCCGACGTCACCGAGCTGGTCCGCTGGGCGGAGCCGGGACAGTGGACGGTCGCGCAGGTCAACGTCGCCATGGGCCGCAGCACGGTGGGCGGCTGGGGCGGCTGGACGCTGGTCGCCGCGTACGAGAAGGCCGGGGAGCCGCTGCGCCGGCTGAGCGTCTGGGACGGCTTCGAGACGGTCGGTCCGCGCTCCGGCGAGCTGCGCCTCGCACTCGACGGGAACCGTTATCCGAAGGACACCGAGGGACGGCTCGGAGTGATCGCCTATGACGGCGACCGGGGAACTTCCGGGGATTACCTGGAGGTACGGACGGGCCGTCAGAAGTCGACTCCGATCAACGATTCCGCCAATTCCGTGAACGACTGGCTCAACTCCAGCATCACCGAATTCGGCAAGGCCGGGACGGCACGCTTCCCCGCCGCCGGGAACACCCTCGGGTACGACTCCGACGTCTTCGATCTGCGGGGGGCGCTGCGCAACGGGGCCGACCGTGTCCACGTCCGGCTCGGCAGCCGCGAGGACACCGTCTGGCTCGGCGCGCTCTTCCTGCAGGCGGACGTACGGCGCTGACGTGCGGGCCCCGATCGAGACGGACCCCGGGTCCGTCACCGTCCTGCACGCGGTCCAGCCCGGCGACGGCGGGGTGGCCAGGGTCGTCGTCGACCTGGTGCGCGCCCAGCGCGCGGCCGGGCTGCGGCCCGTCACCGCCTGCCCGCCCGGCACCGCGCTCGCCGCGGAGCTGCGCGCCGAAGGCGCCGAGGTCCACGACTGGGCGGCCGGGCGCGACCCCGGTCCCGCGCTGCTGCGGGAGACCCGCGGGCTGGCCCGGGTGGTCCGGGCCGTGCGGCCCGGGCTCGTCCACGCGCACTCCGCGAAGGCGGGGCTCTGCGCACGGCTGGCGGTGCGCGGGCGGATCCCGACCGTGTACCAGCCGCACGCCTGGTCCTTCGAGGCCGTGACCGGCACCACCGCCGAACTGGCGCGCCGCTGGGAGCGGTTCGGCGCCCGCTGGGCCGACCGGATCCTGTGCGTGAGCGAGGCGGAGCGGCGTACCGGCGAGGAGGCCGGGGTGGCGGCGGCCTGGTCGGTCGTGCACAACGGCGTGGACGTGGCGCGGTTCGCGACCGGCGGTCCGGCCGGGAACCCGGCGCCGACCGTGGTGTGCGTGGGCCGGCTGTGCCGGCAGAAGGGCCAGGACGTGCTGCTCGCCGCCTGGCCGGCGGTCCTCGCCGAGGTGCCGGCCGCGCGGCTCGTGCTCGTCGGCGACGGTCCGGACGGGGAGCGGCTGCGGGCCGCCGCCGGTCCCTCGGTGCGGTTCACCGGCGCGGTCGGCGACACCGCGCCCTGGTACCGGGCGGCGGACGTCGTCGTGCTGCCGTCCCGCTGGGAGGGCATGGCGCTGGCGCCCCTGGAGGCGATGGCGGCCGGCCGGCCGGTCGTCGTCGCCGACGTCGACGGGGCCCGCGAGAGCCTGCCGCCCGGCCACGAAGCCCTGTGCCTGGTCCCGTCGGAGGACCCGGCCGCCCTCGCCGCCGCTCTCGGCCGCCTCCTCGGCCGGCCGGAGCTGCGGCACCGCCTGGGCCGCGAGGCCCACGAGCACGTCCTCAGCAGTTTCGATGTGCGGCGCACCGGCGCGGCCGTCGCGGAGATCTACCGCGAGCTGGCCGGAGTGCGGGGCACGGAGCACAGAGAGCCGATTGCGCAGTGACCACGGAAAGTACCAGCGTTCCTTCCTCGCCCGGCCCGTGGCCGGTCGCGGGTCCGGCCTTCGGGCCGGCCTCGTTCGTCCCCCGTCGGCGGCTCTCCGGCCGGCTCGCGCCGGCGCGCCGCCGGGCGGCCGTGCGGCCGGGCCCCGGGGCTCCGGCGCTGCGGGTCGTCGACTGTCTGGCGGTGCTGGCCGGGGCCGCGCTGCTCGCCCCGGCGCACCAGGACCCGCGGCTGCTGCTGCCGGCCACGGCGCTGCTGCTCCTGCTCGACGGGCGCGGCGGGCTCCACCGGCCGCCGATGCACGCCCGGCTGCTCGACGAGCTGCCGGCGCTCGCCTCGCGGGCCGGGGTGGTGTGGTGCGTGGTGGCGGCGGTCGCGGCGGCCTGGTCGCCGCTGCTCGCGATCGGGCCGCTGCGGCTGTGCGGGGCGTACGCCGCGCACGTCGGGGTGGCGGCCGTGCTGCGGGCGGTGCTGCTCGCGCGCGGGCGGCGGATCGCCCGCGAGCGGCCGCGGTCGGCGCTCGTGGTGGGTCCGCCCGCGGCGGCCCGCCGGTTCGCGGCGGCGGCCGCGCAGCACCCGGAGTACGGGATGCGGCCGGTCGGGATCGTGGGGCTGCCGGACGCGACGGTCGGTGAGCAGCGGCCGCTGGAGCCGGGGCTTCCGCTGCTGACGACGGCGGAGGAGATCCGCCGGGCGGTCATCCAGAACTCGGTCCGCGAGGCGGTGTTCCTCTCCCACGAGCCGGAGCTGGTGACCCTCTTCCAGCACTACGGCTGTACGACCTGGCGGGTCGGCGGGGAGCGGTACGAGGGCCCGATGGGCGAGCACGTGTGGGGGTACGCGCGGCGCCGTCTGGTGCCGGCGACCGAGCGGCGCGGGGCGGCGGCCAAGCGCGCCCTGGACATCGCGCTCGCCGGTCCGGCGCTGGCGCTGGCGCTGCCGGTCCTCGCGGTGTGCGCGCTCGCGGTGCGGCTCTCGGACGGGCCGGGGGTGCTGTTCCGGCAGGAGCGGGTGGGCCAGCACGGGCGGCACTTCACGCTGCTGAAGTTCCGGACCCTGCGCCCGTCGGACGAGACGGAGTCGGCGACCCGGTGGAACGTGGCCGGGGACCGGCGGATGAGCGCGGCCGGCGGGTTCCTGCGGAAGTCCTCGCTCGACGAGCTGCCGCAGCTGTGGAACGTGCTGCGCGGCGACATGAGCCTGGTCGGGCCGCGGCCCGAACGGCCGTACTTCGTCGCCCAGTTCAGCAAGATCCACGCGGGGTACGCGGCCCGCCACCGGATGCCGGTCGGGCTGACCGGTCTGGCGCAGGTGCACGGGCTGCGCGGCGACACGTCGATCGAGGACCGCTGCCGCTTCGACAACCACTACATCGACCACTGGTCGCTCTGGCAGGACGTCTGCATCCTCGTCCGCACGGCGGCCGGGCTCGTGCGACCGACGGGGAGCTGAGGATGGCCACGGCCGTGACGACGGTGCCGGCCCTCGCGGGGACGCCGGACCTGAGGGACTGGGCCCACAGGGCCGGGGCGCTCTCCCCGGTCCTGGCGGTGATCGCGCTGCTCCTGGTGCCGGGCGGCGGCGGGGCGCAGGGCGGGACGGGCGGCACCGGCACGGTCGCCGACGCGGCCTCGGGCCTCCTCGTCCTGATCTGTCTCGTACGGCTCCTGCGCGGCGGCGCGCGGCCGCTGACCCGGACGGCCGCGGTCGTCCTGGGGCTGCCGGTGTTCGGCATCTGCCTGGCGGCGATCACCTCGAACGACCCGGCGTCGAGCCTGCCGGGCGTCGCCCGCTACGTGCAGGTCTTCGTGCTCGTCCCGGCGGCGGTGCTGCTGATGATCCGGGACCGGCGGGACTTCGCGGTGGTGGCGTGGGGGCTTGTGGCGCTGGCGCTGATCCAGGGCGCGGTGGGCGTCGGGCAGTTCCTGACGGGGACGGGCGCCTCGTACCAGGGCGAGGACATCCGGGCGGTCGGCACCTTCGGGGCGACCGACGTGATGGGCATGGCGACGGTGGTCGCGTACGGCCTGGTGATCGTCACCGGGATCGCGCTCGGCTCGCCGGCCGGGCGGGCGCGGACCGCGGCGCTGGTCTGCGTCGGGCTGCTCGTGGTGCCGCTGCTGCTCTCCTTCAGCCGGGGCGCGTGGATCGCGACCGTGCTGGCCTGCGGGATCCAGCTGCTCCTCGGCGGGGTGCGGCGGGCGGCGCGGGTGACGCTGGCGGTGGGCGCGCTCGCGGTGGTCCTCGTCGGCGGCTTCGGGCTGGGTTCGGAGATGGTGAAGGAGCGGGTCACCAGCATCACGCGGGTGACGGCGGCGCCGGACCAGTCGGTGACGGACCGGTACACGATGTGGGCGGCGGCCGGACGGATGTGGCGCTCCGAGCCGCTGACCGGCGTCGGTCTGAAGGGCTTCCCCCACTACCGGGACTCGAACGCCTCGGTGGCGCTCTCGGCGGGCAGCGACACGGCCGGCGCGGGCGCCGGCTACCGGAAGCAGCCGCTGCTCTCCCCGCACAACATGTATCTGCTGGTCCTCAGCGAGCAGGGGCTCATCGGGCTGCTCGCGCTCGCCGGGAGCTGGCTGGCGCTGCTCGTGGGCGCGCTGCGGCGGCGCCGGACGGGCGCGGAGTGCGCGCTCGTGGCGGGCGGGCTGCTGGCCTGGCAGCTGATCGACTTCTTCTACGCGGACATCGGCGGCCCGTCGACGGTGCTGATGTCGGTGGTCTTCGGGCTCGCCGCCTGGTGGGCCCTCGCACCCCGGCCCGAGGGCCCGCCGGAGGTGCGCGGTGCGTGACCCGTGGGCCGGTCCGCCGGATCCCACGGACGCGTACGTCGCGCCCCCGGGGCCCGGCGGCCCCGCCGTCCCGCCGTGTCCGCCGCGCGGCGAACCCCTGACCGACCCCTGGTCCCCCATGCCCCCGGGCGCCACGGACTCCCCGTGCGCCCCGGGGGCCGCCGTGCTGCCGGGGGGCGGTGCCGCGTCGCCGCCGCCGGCCGGGCTCAGCGGGGCGCGGCGGGTCCCGGTGCACCGCCCGGTGGGGCACACCCCCGCCTCGGACGTGTGGGCGCCCGCGCCGGTCGCCACGGCCACCGCCCCGCCGCCGCCCGCTCCCGCCCCCGCGCCCGCCCCCGCGCCCGTCGCGCCGAAGGGGCGGCGGGCGCACGCGCGGGTCAAGGTGCGGGCGGCGGCGGGCGGGCGGGGCGGCGGCTTCCTCGCGAAGGCGGCGGCCGTGACGGCGGCGCTGACGGCCCTCGGGGCGGTGCTCGGGCTCGTACGGGACCAGATCCTCGCCGGGTACTTCGGCGCGGGCGCGGAGACGGACGCCTTCCTGGTGGCGTGGACGGTGCCGGAGTTCGCTTCGACGCTGCTCATCGAGGACGCGATGGCGCTGATCCTGGTGCCGGCCTTCTCCCGTGCCCTCGCCCGTCGCTCGGGCTCGCTCTTCGGGGATCCCGTACGGGAGCTGGTGCGGGGGACGCTGCCGCGGCTGACGCTCTCCGTCGCCGCCGTCGCCGCGGTCCTGATCGCGGCCGCGCCCGCGGTCGTCCGGCTGCTCGCGCCGGGGCTCTCCGACCCGGGGCTCGCGGTGGACTGCACCCGGCTCACTGGGACGTGCGTGCTCACCTTCGCGCTGGTCGGCTACTGCTCGGCGGCGCTGCGGGCGCACCACGTCTTCCTGCCGCCGGCCGCGATCTACGTGGCGTACAACGTCGGCATCATCGGCACGATGGTGCTCCTGCGCGAGCCGTGGGGGGTGCGGTCGGCCGCCGCCGGGGTCGCGGTCGGCGGGGTGTTCATGGTGCTGGTGCAGGCGCCGTCGCTCGTGCGGGAGCTGCGGGCGCGGCCGGTGCCGTCGCGGGAGCCGGAGGCGCTCGCGCCGGGCTTCGCCGGGGACGGACGGCTCGTGGTGCTCGGGCTGATCGCGCCGGTGGTCGCCTTCTCGCTGATCCGGCAGTCGCAGACGCTGATCGAGCGGTTCCTCGCCGCGCCGCTGCCGTCGGGCGCGATCTCGCACCTGAACTACGCGCAGAAGATCGCGCAGATGCCGATGATCCTGTCGCTGATGCTGTGCACGGTCAGCTTCCCGGTGGTCGCGCGGGCGCTGGCCGCGGGCGATCCGGAGGGGGCGCGGCGGCGGGTCGAGCGGGATCTGCTGCTGGCGGCGGTGGTGGTCCTGGTGGGCGCCTCGGTGGTCATCGCCGCCGCCCCGAAGATCGTGGAACTGCTCTTCCAGCGCGGCGAGTTCGACCGCTCGGACACGGTCGCCACCGCCGCCGTCATGCGGGTCTACGCGCTCGGGCTGCTCGGCCAGACCATGGTCGGCGCCCTCGTCCGCTGCTACTTCTCCGCCGCCCGCCCCCTCTGGTACCCGGCCGCCGCGATGGCCGCGGGGCTCGCCGCCACCGCCGCCGCCGGAGTGCCCGGCGCCGCCGCCTGGGGCGCCGTCGGCATCGCCGCCGCCAACGCCCTCGGCATCACGCTCACCGCCGTCCTGCTGCTGCGCGGCGCGCACCGGCAGACCGTCCCGGTCCGGCCCGACCGGCTCGGCGAGGGCCTGCTGCGGCTCGCCACGGCGGGCGCCTGGGCGACCGGAGCGGGCTGGCTCGCCTCGATGGCGATCGACCCGCCGCTGGTCTCCGTCGCCGTCGCGGTCCTCGTCGTCGCCGCCGTCTTCCTCGTCTTCATCGCCTGCGCCGCCAAGGCGCCGGAGATCCCTCCCCTCCCCCACACCGCCACCCGACGCCGAAGGACCGACCATGCCCGCCCCCACCGCGCTGCGCCGTCTGCTGCCGAAGCCGCCCCTGTGGGCGAAGCCGCCCCTGTGGGTGGCGATGTACCACTCGATCACGGACACCGCTGACGATCCGTACCGGGTGACGGTCTCCCCCGTACGCTTCGCCCGCCAGCTCCACTGGCTCGGCGACCGCGGCCTGCGCGGGGTCTCGGTGCGGGAGCTGCTCGCCGCCACCTCCGCGGGACGCGCCAGGGGCCTCGTCGGCCTCACCTTCGACGACGGCTACGCCGACTTCCTCGACTCGGCGCTGCCGCTGCTGCGCCGGCACGGCTTCACGGCCACGGTCTACGTCCTGCCGGGCCGGCTCGGCGGCGTCAACGACTGGGACACCGAGGGCCCGCGCAAGTCGCTGCTCACCGAGGAGGGCATCGAGCGGATCGCCGGCGCCGGCATGGAGATCGGCTCGCACGGACTGACGCACCGCCGCCTCACGGAGGCCGACGACGCCACCCTCGCCGACGAGACCAAGCGTTCCCGGGCCCTCCTGGAGGAGATCACCGGCGGCCCGGTGGACGGCTTCTGCTACCCCTACGGGGCGGTCGACCCGCGCGTGGTCCGCGCCGTGCGCAAGGCCGGGTACGGCCACGCCTGCGCCATCGACCCCGGCCCGCTGACCAGCGCCCACGCCCTGCCCCGGGTCCACATCGGGGAGGCCGACACCTCGTGGCGGCTCACCGCGAAGCGGGCCCTGCACCCGCTGCGCCGCCGCCACCCCGCCGAACTGGTCCCCGCCCACGCCGGCCCGGCCGCGGCGGTGCTGGGATGAGCGGCCCCGGGAAGAGCGGCCGCCTGAAGGTGCTGCACGTCATCACCGGCCTCGGCATCGGCGGCGCGGAGCAGCAGCTCCGCCTCCTGCTGCGCCACCTCCCCGTGCAGGGCCGGGTGGTGACGCTCACCAACCCCGGCCCGGTGGCGCTCGGCATCGAGGCCGACGGCACCCCGGTCACCCACCTCGGCATGACCGGGAACCGGGACCTCGGCGCGCTGCCCCGGCTCGCCCGGCTGATCCGCGAGGGCGGCTACGACCTCGTCCACACCCACCTGTACCGGGCCTGCGTCTACGGCCGGCTGGCCGCCCGGCTCGGCGGCGTGCGCCGGGTCATCGCCACCGAGCACTCGCTCGGGGAGTCGCAGATCGAGGGCCGCCCGCTGTCGACGGGCACCCGCGCGCTCTATCTGGCCTCGGAGCGGCTGGGCACCTCGACGGTCGCGGTCTCGGCGAGCGTGGCCCGCCGGCTCGCCGCCTGGGGGGTGGCGCCTGACCGGATCCAGGTGGTGCCGAACGGCATCGAGACCGGCCGCTTCGCCTTCGTCCCCCGCGCCCGCCGGCTCACCCGGGGCGTCCTCGGCATCCCCGAGGACGCCTTCGTGGTCGGCGGGGTCGGACGGCTCGCCCCCGGCAAGCGGTTCGACCGGCTGATCCGGGCCGTGGCCTCGGTGCCGGAGGCCCGGCTCCTCCTCGTCGGCGACGGGGAGCGCCGCGAGGAGCTGCGCGCGGTGGCCCGCGAGTGCGGCGCCGCCGGCCGGGTGCTGTTCTTCGGCGCCTGCGAGGACCCGCCGCTGGACGGGCCCGCCGGACCGATGCTCCCCGAGCTCCTCGCCGCCATGGACGTCTTCGTCTCCACCTCGCCCGACGAGACCTTCGGGCTCGCCGTCGTCGAGGCGCTCGCCGCCGGACTGCCCGTGCTGTACGTGGCGTGCCCGGCGATCGAGGACCTGCCGGCCGAGGCGGCGCCCGGCGCCCGGCGGATCGGCGAGTCGGTGCCCGAGCTGATCGGCGCCCTGCACGAGCTGCGGGCCGCGCACGGCCCCCGGCCCGTACGCCTGCCCGCCCCGGCCGCCGCCCGCCGCTACGACATCGCGCACAGCGCCGACCGGCTGATGAGCCTCTACGACCAGGCCGTCCACGGCCGCCCCGCACCCTGAGCACCCCGAACGCCTTCCGAAGCCCCTGCCCGTCCCAGCGAGAGAGCCCGTCATGACCACCACCCCACCCCGCGCCGTACGACTGCCCGCCCCCCTGCGCTCCCCCGGCCGCTGGGCGGTGCTGCCCGCCGCCGTGGTCGCCGGCGCCGTGCTCGGCGGCGGCTACGGGGTCCTGAAGACCCCCGAGTACGCCGCCACCAGCTACGTCATCGTCGTGCCCGGCGAGAAGTCCGACCCGGCGGCGGCGCTCGGCTTCGCCCAGGCGTACGGCCGGGTCGCCACCGACATCGCGGTGACCGGCGACGCCCAGGTGTGGGCCGGGGTCACCGCCGCCACCCTCCGCGAGAGCGTCCGGGCGGAGACCTCGCCCGACGCGCCGATGATCTCGATCACCGCCCGGGCGTCGAAGCCGTCGAAGGCGGTGTCGATCGCCGACGGGGTGGCCCGCTCGCTCGTCCTCAACTCCTCGCACGTCGCCGGCAGCACCGGCGTCAAGGTCGTCCAGTTCTCCCGCGCGACCAAGCCGGCCGCCCCCGTGTCGCCGTCCGCGCCGCTCTCCGCCCTCGTCGGCGCCTGCGCCGGCGGGCTGCTCGGCGGGCTCGCGCTGCTCGTCCGCCCGAAGAAGCGGGCCGCGGGCCGCGCCGAGGGCCGCCACTCCCGCCCGGCGGCGGCCACGGGCGCGGCGGTGCCCGCGCCCGCGGCCCACCAGCCCGAACCGGAGGCGGTGTGACCTTGGGAAGAACCCTGCGGACCGAGCTCTGCCGTGACACGGAGGCCTTCGGACGCCTCGCGGCCGAGTGGACGGCGCTGTACGGGCGCTGCTCCTCGGCGACCCCCTTCCAGTCCCACTCCTGGCTGCACTCCTGGTGGGTGTCGTACGGCCGTCCCGGCGCGCTGCGGGTGGTGCTCGTACGGGACGGGTCCGGCGCGCTCGTCGCGGCGGCGCCCCTGATGCGGGCGCGCGGGCCGCTGCCCGTGCTCACCCAGCTCGGCGGAGCCATCACCGACTTCACCGACGTCCTCCTCGACGACGAGCGCCCCGAGGCGGCCGCCGCGCTCGCCGACGCCGTCGCCCGGACCGCCCGGGGTGCGGTCGTCGACCTGCGGGAGGTGCGGCCCGGCGCCGCCGCCGAACGGGTCTTCGCCCACTGGCGCGGGCCGCGCCGACGGCTCCCCGACTCGCTCTGCCTGGAGCTGCCGGCCGTCCCCATGGAGGGCCTGCTCGAACGGATCCCGTCCGGGAAGGCCCAGCGGGTCCGCGCCAAGCTGCGCAAGCTCGACGCGCTCGGCATCGACGCGCACGTGGTGACGGGGCCCGACGTGCCGGCCGCCCTCGACCGCCTCCTGACCCTCCATCAGCTCCAGTGGCGGGGCCGAGGGGTGACCGCCGAGCACACCAGCGAGCGGTTCGCCCAGCACCTCGCCCGGGCGGTCCGGCCCATGGTGGAGCGCGGCGACGCGATGGTCACCGAGTTCCGGCTCGGCGGGGACGTCGTCGCCGCCGACCTCACCCTGATGTCCCCGCGCCTCGCCGGCGGCTACCTGTACGGCGCCGACCCGGTGCTGCGGGAGCGGAAGGTCGACGTCGCCGCGATGCTGCTGCGGCACGGGGCCCGCGAGACCAGTGCGGGCGGCCGGGCCACGCTGAGCATGCTGCGGGGCAGCGAACCGTACAAGCAGCACTGGCGGCCCGAACCGGTCCGCAACCGGCGGCTGCTGCTCACCGGCCGCGGTACGGCCCCGCTCCTCTGGCTCCACGCGGGCGCGGCGGACGCGCGGCGCTGGGCGGCCCGGCAGGCGCGGGAGCGGGCCTGGGCCGGCCGGCTCCTCGCCCGCCTCCCCGGCCGCGCGCCCGCGTCCGTGCCGGGCGGCTGACCGTCAGAACGGCCAGACGCCGTTGAGGGCCCCCTTCCAGTCGAGGTCCAGGTCCAGGCCGAGCCCGAGGTCACCCTTCGGCTCGTCCTTCCACCCGGTCTCCTTCGGCACGCACACCGGCCCACCGATCCAGCTCTCCACCCAGTCCCCGAGCTCGACCTTCCAACAGTCGGGCTTGGGCTCGGGCGTCGGTTCCGGCTTGGGCTCGGGCTTCGGCTCGGGCTTCGGCTCGGGCTTCGGCTCGGGCTTCGGTTCCGGCTTGGGTTCCGGCTTGGGTTCCGGCTTCGGCTCGGGCTTGGGTTCCGGCTTGGGCTCGGGCTTCGGTTCGGGCTTCGGTTCCGGCTTGGGCTCGGGCTTCGGCTCGGGCTTCGGTTCCGGCTTGGGTTCCGGCTTGGGCTCGGGCTTCGGCTCGGGCTTCGGTTCCGGCTTGGGTTCCGGCTTCGGCTCGGGCTTCGGTTCCGGCTTGGGTTCCGGCTTCGGCTCGGGCTTCGGCTCGGGCTTCGGCTCGGGCTTCGGTTCCGGCTTCGGCTCAGGCTTCGGTTCCGGCTTCGGCTCAGGAACCGTCGGATCCACCGGATCCACGGGGTCCACCGGATCGACCGGGTCAACCGGATCCACGGGGTCCACCGGGTCAACCGGATCCACGGGGTCCACCGGGTCAACCGGATCCACGGGGTCCACGGGGTCCACGGGGTCCACGGGGTCCACCGGATCCACCGGGTCAACCGGATCCACCGGCACCGAAGGCTCCACCCCGTACAGCATCTCCCGGAAGACCCGGGACGACTGCGGATTGTCGTCGCACTGCCAGACGCCGTGCGGGCAATAGTCCGTGATGGTGTGGTAGAGCGGCTTGTGCTGCTGGATCCATTCCAGCATGCGCCGCATGTACGTCGGGTTGTCGCCGTTCCGGAAGAGCCCCCATTCGGGGTAGGAGATCTGCTTTCCGTGCTCGGCCGCGAAATCGACCTGCTTCTGGAGTCCGTAGGGCTCGTTCACGTGCCGGTCGAAATCCGCGCCGGGCGGCTGGTCGTACGAGTCCATGCCGATGACGTCGACGACGTCGTCGCCCGGATAGCACTCGGTCCACGGCACCGCGTCCCGGCCCCGGCTCGGGTTGAAGTCGAAGCGGAACCGCTGGCCGGGCACGGACCGCATGGTCGTGACGATCCGGTTCCAGTACTTCTTCCAGGCCGTCGGGTCGGGTCCGCACCGGTGGGTGTAGGTGGTGCCGTTCATCTCCCAGCCGAGGACGAGGACCGGGTCCAGGGCCCCCGCCTCGACGAGCCGCTGCGCGAGGGTGCGGAAGTGGTGGTCGTAGTAGCCGGCCGCGCCGAGCTGGAGCTGGCGGCGTACCTCCTGGTCGGAGACGCCCGCCTCGTTCCGTTCCAGCATGGGGACGTTGAGGACGAAGATCCGGTCCCGTTTGGTGTTGCGCCAGTCGGCCCACGCGTCGAGGAAGCCGGGCGGGCCCTCGATGTTGGACCAGAGGTCGCCGGGCAGGTAGGTGTGGCCGACCCGGAGCTCGCGGCCGCCGAGCCAGCGCTCCAGCTCGGCGATCCGGCTGACGCCACGCGAACCGGAATCGAGGAAGGCGCCCATGGCCGTGGCGGCCGGGAGAGTCGGACCGGGGTCCTCCGTCGTTAGGGATGCGGCGGCGTGAGCGGGTGCCGACAGCACGACCGAGCCCGAGACGAGGAGACCTGCGGTGATCACCCCCAGCCATGTCCGTCTTTTTCTCGGTGTTCCTCCGACAGGTTCCATGGCCGCTCCTTCAGGCACAAGCCCTTTGACGCTCAGTCAATCCGATGTTCCGAAAGTATTCCTAATGAGCCGACCGTGAACTCGGCTTTCCTCCGCTCCGTAGTCCATTAGAGGATTTCATCGCCCAGTTGGGGCACCCGAGATGAAGGGGCCATGGCCGTGCCGCCTTTCGACACCCGCGTACCCGCAGTCCTCGTGCGGCTCGACCGGAACCCCTTCCACCACGGAACCCTCGGGGCCGCCCGTTCCCTGGGCCGGGCCGGGATCCCCGTGCACGCGGTCGTCGAGTCCCGCGACAGCCCCGTCGCCCGCTCGCGGTACGTCCGCTCGGTCCGGGCACGGCCCGCCTCCGCCGCCTCCACCGAGCTGGCCGCGCTGCTGCTCCGGATCGCCGGCGAGATCACCGACACCCCGTCAGCTCCGGTGCTCGCCGTGCCGCTGGACGACGTCAGCGCCCTCGCGCTCGCCCGCCGCAGGACCGAACTCGCGGGCAGGATCCTGCTGCCCGACCGGACCGAGGAACAGCTGCTGCGGGTCGCGGACAAGGCCCGGCTCGCCGAGGTCTGCGCCGAGCTCGGCCTGCCCCACCCCCGTACCGAACTCCCCGCCGACGCCGACGAGGCCGCCGCCATGGCCTGGTCGCTCGGCCTGCCGGTGATCGCCAAGTGGAGCCGGCCGTGGCTGCTGCCCACCGGCTCGGGGCTGCGCAGTACGACGATCCTCCGCTCGCTCGCCGAGGTGCGGGAGCTGTACCGCCGCACCCCGCAGGCCGGCAGCCCGCTGCTGCTCCAGGAGCTGCTGCCGCCGGGCCGGGACCTCGACTGGTTCTTCCACGGGTACGCGGACTCCGCCGGCCGCTGCGCCGCCGGGGCCACCGGCCGCAAGGAACGGTCCTGGCCGGACGGCGCCGGGCTCACCGCCGTCGGCCGCTGGACGCCCAACCCGGAGGTGGACCGGCTCGCCCGCGGGCTGCTCGAAGCACTCGGTCACCGGGGCGTGTGCGACCTCGACTTCCGGCTCGACCGGGACACCGGCGCGTACCACCTGCTGGACTTCAACCCCCGCCCCGGCGCCCAGTTCCGGCTCTTCGCCGACCGCCGCGGCCTCGACGTGGTGCGGGCCCTGCACCTCGACCTCACCGGCCGCACGGTGCCGCCGCTCTCCCCCGCGTACGGCCGCCGGTTCGTCGTCGAGAACTACGCGGCGCTCTCGCTGCTCGCCTCCCCCCGCCGCCGGTACGCCCCCGAGCCCGGCACCGCCCGGCGGCCCGCCGAGCGCGCCTGGTTCGCCGCCGACGACCCGGCGCCCGCGCTCGCCATGGGCCGCGCCTGGCTGGCCCACCTGCTGCGCCGGGCCCTGGCGGTGGTCCGCCGGCGGCTCGCGGCCCGCCGGCCCCGGCATCCGGCCGCCCTCCCCGGCCCCGCGGGCCGCCCCTCCTCCACCCAGCTCACCCAGCGATGAAGACGGAAGACACGATGGCGCACGCGAATCCGGTCCACGACCTGGTGGTCGTCGGGGCCGGCCCCTACGGGCTCTCGGTGGCCGCGCACGCGGCGGCCCACGGCCTCGGCCCGGTCACCTTCGGCCGGCCCATGGAGTCCTGGCACGCCATGCCCTCCGGCATGTTCCTGAAGTCCGAGCCGTGGGCCTCGCACCTCTCCGACCCGGCGGGGGCGTACGGGCTCGACGCCTACGCGGCCGGCCGGGGCGTGCGGGCCGAGCACGGCGTCCCGCTCCCCGTCTCCTTCTTCGCCGCCTACGGCGACTGGTTCGCCCGGCAGGCGGTCCCCGCCGTCGACGAACGGCTGATCACCTCGGTGGCGCCCGCCGCCGAGGGCTTCACGGTGACCGCCGAGGACGGCGAGACGCTGCGGGCCCGCACGGTCGCCCTCGCCGTCGGCGTCCTCCCCTTCACGGAGGTCCCCGGCCCGCTCCGGGACCTCCCCCGCCGGTACGTCACCCACTCCAGCCACCACGGCGAACTCGACGC
This sequence comes from Streptomyces sp. NPDC007863, assembly GCF_040633895.1. Classification (NCBI taxonomy): domain Bacteria; kingdom Bacillati; phylum Actinomycetota; class Actinomycetes; order Kitasatosporales; family Streptomycetaceae; genus Streptomyces; species Streptomyces sp. NPDC007863. The sequence goes on along the minus strand of NZ_JBEYEI010000011.1, from coordinate 31,238 downwards.
GCTCGCCGGGCGGGACGTCACCGTCGTCGGCGCCGGGCAGGCCGCCCTGGAGACCGCCGCCCTGCTCGTCGAGGCCGGCGCCGCCGCCGTACGGATCGTCGCCCGCGCCGACCGGCTGCGCTGGAACACCCTGCCCCCCGCCCTCCACCGCGCCCCCTGGGCAGCCCTGCGCGCCCCGCACACCGGGCTCGGCTGCGGCTGGACCAACAAGCTGTACGCCGACACCCCCGGCGTCTTCCGGCGGCTGCCCCCCGCCACCCGGGCGCGGCTCTTCGACTCGGCGCTCGGCCCGGCCGGGGCCTGGTGGCTGCGCGAGCGGTTCGCCGCCGTCACCGACGTCCGCCTCGGGCAGCGGATCGTCTCGGCGGCCGTCACCGGCGACGAGCGTCTCCGGCTCGACGTCGAGGGCCCCGACGGGGCCTCGGTCCTGGAGACCGACCACGTCGTCGCCGCCACCGGTTTCGTCCCCTCCCTGGACCGGGCCGGGGTCCTGGACCCGGCGCTCCGCTCCGCGCTGCGCACGGTCGGCCCGGTCCGCGCCCCCGAGACGGGCGCCCTCTTCGAGTCGTCCTGGCCGGGGCTCTTCCTCGCCGGACTCGTCACCGCGCCCTCGTACGGCCCGGCCATGCGGTTCGTCTTCGGCTCCGGCTACACGGCGGGCCGGCTGGTTCGGGGGGTGCGGCGACGGCTGCGCGCGGGGTCCCGGGGCGGCGGCGTCGGGCGGCCGCGCAGCGGCGAACGGGCGGCGGTGCGGGCGTAGAAAGGGGCCGGCCCCGGGAGGCGGGTGCGCCTCCCGGGGCCGGCCGGTGCCGAGGACTCGGCCACGGCGTTCCGGATCAGGCGTTGATGCAGACGTTGCCGACGGCCGGGTTCAGCGCGCCGATGACGTTGACGCTGTTGCCGCAGACGTTGATCGGGATGTGGATCGGGGCCTGGACGACGTTGCCCGAGAGGACACCCGGCGAACCGATGGCCGCACCGTGCGCGTCCGCGTCGGCGAAGGCGGGGGTGGCCGCGCCCATGGCCATGATGACTCCGGCGATGACGGCGGCAGCCTTCTTGCAGTTCATTTCGTCTGGCTCCTATTCCGCGACGGAAGATCGGCTTCCCTCGCTCACACGGACAACGACAACCTCCCTCGAAGGAAACCGGAATGCGCGTTCCCCGGCCCGGCATTCACTCCGTTGGCGCGCACGACACAGGGCCGGCGGAAGGAATTCCGCCGGCCCCGTGTCGTGCGCTCGTTCCCGGAATCAGCTGTTGCCGATGCCGTTCCCGGACAGGACCGGGATGTCCTCGACGAGGTGCGACAGCGGCTCGTCGCCCTTGGCCTGCGTCGAGTTCTCCGCGCACTGCTGGTTCTGCGGGGAGGACAGGACGTTGACGTCCTGGACGGCGACCGGCACGAGGATGCCGACGACGGAGCCGACGTTGCCCTTGACCGGGGCACCCAGGCAGAGCTTGTTCAGCGAGCCCTGGACGGCGGAGAACTGCGGGCTCATGTTGCCGTCGGTGGTGGAGTTGCCGAACGCCTGGTGAGCGCCGTTCCCCGAGAGGGAGGTCGTGCCGCCGTCGTTGGCGATGGCCATCGCGGGGGCGGCGGCCGCGGCGGCGACGCCGACGGCCGAAGCGGTGACGGCCGCGGCCGCCATCATCTTCTTGATCACGGTGAATCCGTTCTGTTCCCACCAATCGAGCTGATTGATGCGACCGGATCAACTGCGGCCGACGAGGGAGGTTCCGGCGCTTCACCCGATCGACTGGAGACCCCGGCGAGCGCTGCCGCGTGCGCTCCGCCAACGGGGTGACAGGGCGGAACCCGGCGGTCCGGAGCGAGTTGATCAGGGGGCTCCCTGCACGGAGCCGGTTCTAGAAGGGAACTCCCGTGATCAAGAAGGTCATGGCCACCGCGGCCGCCGCCGCCGCGATCGTCGGCGCCTCCGCCGCCGCGGCCACCCCCGCCCTCGCCATCGCCGACGACGGTGGCACCACCTCCAAGAGCGGCAACTTCGCCCACCAGGAGTACGGCAACTCCACCACGTACGGGAACATGAGCCCGCAGTTCGCGCTGGTCCAGGGTTCCCTGAACAAGCCGTGCATCGGCCTGCCGGCGAAGCTCAACGCGGGTTCGATCGTGGGCGCGATCCCGATCTCGGTCCAGGACATCAACGTCCTGTCGTCCCCGCAGAACCAGCAGTGCGTCGAGAACTCGACGCAGGCGAAGGGCGACGAGCCGCTGTCGCACATCCTGGAGGGCATCCCGGTCCTGTCCGGGAACGGCGTCGGCAACAGCTGACGATCCCGCGCCGAGGGGCCGCCCCGCCGGGGCGGCCCCTTCGTGCGTACCGGCCCCGCTAGCGCGGCCAGACGGGGGTGGACATCAGCCGCTCCCACTCCCGGTCCGGCATGCCCGGCACCGCCCGCCCCGCCTGCACCCACTGGGTCACCAGGGCGGAATAGACGGGGAATTGCCGGTGGGACGGGGTCCTGTCGACGGTCGGCGGTTCGCTCACGTACCGGCTCTTCGGAATGAAGGCCATCCGTTCCCATTTCCCGGGATTACCGGGAACCGGCGGCGCCATCCTCGCTCCTTCCGCTGCTATTCCCGCATCATTACACAAGCCTCGCAACGGAGTGATTCACACGCCCGATACCGCGTCGCGTATCTCTGTGCGAGCGGGGTCGAATTAGCGTGCGGCCATGAGATTCCCCCGTCCGTGGCGGCTCCTGCTCGCACCGGCGGCGCTTCTCGCGCTCGCCCCCGGAGCCCTCGCCTCCGCCTTCGGCGGACCCACCGAACTCCCTTCCCCCACACAGGGACTCAACCTGCTCCTCGTCGGCGTCGACACGCGGGCGGGGGTCACCGCGGAGGAGAAGGAACGTTTCCGGCTCGGCGGTGAGGACTGCGACTGCACGGACGTGATCATGCTCGTCCACGTCTCCGCCGCGAACGACCGGGTGAGCGTGGTCTCGCTGCCCCGCGACTCGCTCGCCGAACTCCCCGGCCCGCACACCGACCGGCGGACCGGCGCCGTCCACGACTCCCATCTCGCGAAGATCAACGCGGCCCACGCGGAGGGCGGTTCGGCCCTCGCGGTCGAGACCGTCGAGGCGGCGACCGGGCTCACCGTGCACCGCTACCTCGAAGTCGACTTCCGTCGCTTCATGGACAGCGTCGACCGGGTCGACGGCGGGGTGCCCATCTGCACGCAGAAGCCGCTGAAGGACCCCGCGACCGGCCTCGACCTGGCGGTCGGCACCCGGTGGGTGGGCGGCGGCGAGGGGCTGCAGTACGTGCGCTCGCGCAAGGCCGACGGGGAGATGGACTTCGGCCGCATCCGCAAGCAGCAGAAGTTCCTCGTCAACATGCTGGACCGGGTCCGCTCCGGCGGGATCCTCAAGGACCCGTCGAGGCTGCGGTCCCTCGCCACGACGCTGCGTGGCGCGGACCCCGCCGAGCGGGGCGTCTCGGTGGCCGAACTGCTCACGCTCGCCACCCGGCTGAAGGCCGTCGGCCCGTCCCGTACCGAGTTCGCGACCGTGCCCGTCCGCGGCTTCAACCCCGTGATCGACGGGGTCGGGTCCACGGTGGGCTGGGACGAGGAGGGGGCCGCCGAGGTCTTCGCGCGGCTGCGCGCGGACCGGCCGCTGCCGTCCGGCGACACCATCGCGCCCAGCGAGGTCTCCGTCGCCGACTACGCGCCCGCACGGGGGTCTTCGCTCATCTGCCCGTAGGCCGTCCGGTGGACATACCGGAACCTCGGCCGCCCCGACCAGTTGATCAGCACGGCTCGGCACTCAGCCTGGGCCAGTCATCCGAAAGGCCAGAACATGAAGAAGCTCCTCGCGACCGCTGCGGTGGCTGTTTCGGTCGTCGGCGCGACGGCCGGGCAGGCGCTCGCGATCGCCGACGACGGTGGCACCACCTCGCTCTCCGGCAACGGCGCGCACCAGGAGTTCGGCAACTCCGCCACCCACGGCAACATGAGCCCGCAGTTCGCGCTCGTCCAGGGTTCCCTGAACAAGCCGTGCGTGGGTCTCCCGGCCAAGGTCAACGCCGGTTCGATCGTCGGCCTCATCCCGATCGCGGTCCAGGACATCAACGTCCTGTCCTCCCCGCAGAACCAGCAGTGCGTCGAGAACTCCACCCAGGCCAAGGGTGACGAGCCGCTGTCGCACATCCTCAGCGACATCCCCGTGCTGTCCGGCAACGGCGCCGGCAACAGCTGAGCGACGTCGCTCGGCCACGGCGCGGCCCCGCCGTCCCTCCCCGGAGGGGCGGCGGGGCCGTGCCCTTGTCAGGGGCTCAGCGCAGCAGACCGGCCAGGGCGTCCGGTGCGGTGACGGGTGCGTCGCAGGTGAAGTGACGGCAGACGTACGCGGCGGCCGAACCGGCGACCAGGGGGCGGTCGCGCAGGAGCGGGAACTCCTCGCTGTCGGGGGCTCCGGCGGCGAGGACCGCTCCGGGGGTGACCGCCCTGAGGGCCGTACGGCGCAGCTCCTGGTAGGCGGGGTCGGCGGCGTGGCCGACGACGGCGATCTCGCGGGGGCCGTCGAGCAGGGCGTCGGCGACGGCGAGGCCCCAGCCGATGAAGCGGGGGGCGCGCGGGCCGAGCGCCTTGACCACGCCGAGGGCTCCCTCGGCGGCGGTCCGGTGGGCTTCCGAGCCGGTGTGGGCCGCGTACGAGAGCAGTGCTCCGGCGGCGGCGGTCCAGCCGGAGGGCGTGGCGTTGTCGGTGGGGTCCTGGGGGCGCCGGATGAGGGCCTCGGCGTCGTGGGCCGTGTCGTACAGCGCGCCGCCCTCGCCGGTGAAGCGGTCGAGGACGTGGTCCAGGAGGAGGCCGGCGAAGTCGAGCCAGGCACCCTCGCCGGTGACGGCGGCGAGGGCGAGGAAGCCCTCGGCGACGTCGGCGTAGTCCTCCAGGACGCCCGCGTGGGCGCCGGCCCGCCCGTCCTTCGAGGTGCGGGCGAGCCGGCCGCCGTCGTCGAGGTGGAGGCGGACCAGCAGGTCGGCGGCCTCGGTGGCGCGCTCGACCAGGTCGGCGCGGTCGAAGAGGGCGCCGGTCTCGGCGAGGGCGGCGATCGCGAGGCCGTTCCAGGCGGCGACGATCTTGTCGTCGCGGCCGGGGCGCTCGCGCCGCTCGCGGGCCGCGTGGAGCCGGGTGCGGATGGAGGCGATCCGGCCGGCGTCGGCGGGACCCGCCTCCTGGGGGAGCTGGAGGACGGAGGCGCCGTGCTCGAAGGTGCCCTCTTCGGTGACGCCGTAGTGGGCGGCGGCGAGGGCGGCGTCCTCCGCGCCGAGCGCCTCCTCCAGCTGGGCGGGGGTCCAGGCGTAGTAGGCGCCCTCGACGTGCCTGCCCGTGCCGTCGTCGGAGTCCGCGTCGAGCGCGGAGGCGAAACCCCCCTCGGGGGTGCGGAGTTCGCGGACCATGAAGTCGGCGGTCTCCAGGGCGACGCGGCGGGCGAGGTCGCTGCCGGTGGCCTTCCACAGGTGGGCGTAGACGCGGCAGAGCAGGGCGTTGTCGTACAGCATCTTCTCGAAGTGGGGGACGACCCAGGCGCGGTCGACGGCGTAGCGGGCGAAGCCGCCGCCGAGCTGGTCGTAGATGCCGCCGCGGGCCATCGCCTCGCAGGTGTCGGCGGCCATCTGGAGGGCGCCCTCGGCGCCGGTGCGGGCGTGGTGGCGGAGGAGGAACTCCAGGGCCATAGACGGCGGGAACTTGGGGGCGCCGCCGAAGCCGCCGCGGGTGGCGTCGTACTCGCGGGTGAGGCCGAGGAGGGCGGCGGCGAGCTCCTCCTCGCCGGGGAGACCGTCGCCGGCGACGGCGAGGGAGCGGCCGGCGAGGTCCTTGACGATCCGGTCGGCGACCTCGGCGACCTCGCCGCGGCGCTCGGTCCAGGCGGTGTGGACGCCTTCGAGGACCTCGGGGAAGGACGGCATGCCGTGGCGGGGCTCCGGCGGGAAGTAGGTGCCGAAGTAGAAGGGGGCGGCGTCGGGGGTGAGGAAGACGGTCATGGGCCAGCCGCCCTGGCCGGTGGCGGCCTGGACGGCCTCCATGTAGACGGCGTCGATGTCGGGCCGCTCCTCGCGGTCGACCTTCACGGCGACGAAGTGCTCGTTGAGCAGCGCGGCGGTGGTCTCGTCCTCGAAGGACTCGTGCGCCATGACGTGACACCAGTGGCACGAGCTGTAACCGACGCTGAGCAGTACGGGGACGTCCCGGCGGCGGGCCTCCTCGAAGGCCTCGGGCGACCAGGGCCACCAGTCGACGGGGTTGTCGGCGTGCTGGAGGAGGTACGGGGACGTGGCCTGAGCGAGTCGGTTGGACATGCCCCCATCCTCGCGCAACGGGGAGCGCGATGACGGTCACGGGGCGCTTCCGGGCGTCGCGTTGGGTGGTGGGAGGGTGCGCGGGGCCGCGCGGCGCGGGGGCTCAGGCGCGGGTTTCGGTCATCGGGGCGCGGGGACGTGGACCGAGGTCACGACGTGGTCCGGGGTGACGGTCCAGCGGCCGGTGAAGCCGGTCAGGGTGCGGCCGTCGACGTGCGGGCCCGGCACGAGCAGCCGGGCGGTGAAGCTGCCGTCCGGGGCGAAGGCGAGGTGGGCCTCCTCGAAGCCGAGCATGCGGCCGGCCAGCGGGAACCACGCCTTGTAGACGGACTCCTTGGCGCTGAACAGCAGCCGGTCCCAGTGGACGTCGGGCCGCTCGCGCCGCAGGTCCCGCAGGTGCGCGGCCTCCTCGGGGAGCGCGATGGCGTCGCGTACGCCCTCCGGGAGCGGCGCGTGCGGTTCGGCGTCGATGCCGACGGAGCGGAGGTCGGTGCGGCGGGCGACGGCGGCGGCCCGTAGGCCGGCGCAGTGGGTGAGGCTGCCGACGATCCCGTCCGGCCAGCGGGGTTCGCCGCGCGGCCCGGCCGGTATCTCGACCGGCGGGATCCCGAGGCGCGCGAGGGCCAGCCGGGCGCAGTGCCGGCCGGCGGCGAACTCGGCCCGCCGGGTCGCGACGGAGTCCGCGACGAGCGCCGTCTCGGCGGGGAACAGCACGTCGGGCCCCGGGTCGTGGTCGAGCGTCGCCCAGGACGCCTCCGGCGGGAGGATCGCCCCGATCACCGCTCCTCCCCGCGCACCCGCAGGACGTCCCGCAGCACTCCCCGGGGCAGTCCGCGCTTGCGGTGCTCCCTGGGGTAGCCGATGGAGACCTCTTCGAAGCGGACGCCGTCGTGGAAGGTGGTGCGCGGGATGTGCAGGTGCCCGTAGACGACGGCGGCGGCGCGGTAGCGCGTGTGCCAGTCGGCGGTGAGCGTGGTGCCGCACCACTGGGCGAACTCCTGGTAGTGCAGGAGGGCGGTGTCCTCCACCACCAGCGGGAAGTGGTTGACGAGGACGGTCAGCAGGGCCGGGTCGACGGCGTCGAGCCGGGCCCGGGTCTCGGCGACCCGCGCCCGGCACCAGGCGTCGCGGGACGGGTACGGCTCGGGGTGGAGCAGGAACTCGTCCGAGCAGACCACGCCCGACTCGTACGCGGCGGCCAGCGCCTGCTCCTTGGTGAGGCCGGCGGCCCGGAAGGAGTAGTCGTAGAGGAGGAACAGCGGCGCCACGACGACCGGGCCGCCGGCGCCGGTCCACACCGGGTACGGGTCCTCGGGGGTCAGCACGCCGAGCCCCCGGCAGATCTCCACGAGGTGGCGGTAGCGCTCCTCGCCTCGCAGCTGGACGGGGTCGTCTCCCGGGGTCCACAGCTCGTGGTTGCCGGGCACCCAGATCACCTGGGCGAAGCGGTCGCGCAGCAGCTTGAGCGCGCCTTCGATGTCGGAGACGGTCTCGCCGACGTCGCCCGCGACCACCAGCCAGTCGTCGGGGGAGGTCGGGAGGACCCGCTCCTCCAGGATGGCGCGGTTCTCCCGGTAGGCGATGTGCAGGTCGGAGACGGCCAGCAGACGGCCGGCGGACCGTCCTGCGCCGGCGGCGGCGGTGTCTTCCGGCATCAGTTCTTCCACCCTCACGTGTCGGCGCGGGTCCTGCGGCGGTCCTTCGATGGTCCCGACGAAGTCTGCGTCACCGGGCACAAGATCCGCACGCACTGCGCCACACCCTGTCACGTCGCTCTCGGTGACCGGTGCCGCGGATTCGCCGCGGGCTTCTCCACGGCCCGGAAGACACGCGTGTCCGCACCGCGAGGAGACGCGGTGCGGACACGTGCGCGGGAGTGCGGGAGCGGGTGCCCCGCTACTTCGGGGCGGGGGCGGCCTTGCCGCCGCCCGGGGCGGCCTCGGCGGTCTCCGGGGCCTCCTCGAAGCTGATCTTGTGCATGTGGCGGTTCATCGACTTCATCAGCGCCCAGACGGCGAGGGCCAGGACCGCGAAGACGACGAACCCCAGGACGCCGGGGGTCACCTTGTTCTTGTCCAGCTCTTCGGCGGCGAAGGGGACCAGCTGCGTCAGTGCGAGGTGTGCGCTCATGCTAGGCATTGTCCCGGATGCCCGCGAAGAGATCTTCCTCGGGGAGGGAGGTCGGCACCAGCGACTTGCTGAGCTCGTACTCCTCCGTCGGCCAGACCTCCTTCTGGATCTCCATCGGGACGCGGAACCAGCCGCCCTCGGGGTCGATCTGGGTGGCGTGGGCGATCAGCGCCCGGTCGCGGGTCTCGAAGAAGTCGGCGCACGGGACGAACGTGGTGAGCGTCCGCTCCTTGCGCTCGAACTCGCTCCACCGCGCCAGCCAGTCGCCGTACGGGGACTCCAGGCCCCGGTCGAGGAGGGCCTTGTGCAGGGCCTCGGTGCGCGGACGGTTGAAGCCCTGGTTGTAGTAGAGCTTCTGCGGCGTGAAGACGGGGCCGTACTCGGCCTCGGGGAACTTCTCGGCGTCGGCCGCGCCGTCGAAGGCCACCATCGTGATCTTGTGGGTCATGATGTGGTCGGGGTGCGGGTACCCGCCGTTCTCGTCGTAGGTCGTGATGACCTGCGGACGGAAGGAGCGGATCTTGCGCACCAGCTCGCCGGCCGCGTGGTCCACGTCCTCCAGGGCGAAGCAGCCCTCGGGGAGCGGGGGCAGCGGGTCGCCCTCGGGCAGCCCGGAGTCGACGAAGCCGAGCCATTCCTGCTCGACGCCCAGGATCTCCCGGGCCTCCTCCATCTCCTTGCGGCGGACCTCGTGGATGTTCTCCTCGATGGAGGGGTCGCCCTGGAGCTTGGGGTTCAGGACCGAGCCCCGCTCGCCGCCCGTGCACGTCACCACCAGGACGTCCACCCCCTCGGACACGTACTTGGCCATGGTCGCCGCGCCCTTGCTCGACTCGTCGTCGGGGTGGGCGTGAACGGCCATCAGTCGCAGCTGCTCAGTCAAGACTCGATCCTCAGTGATTCGACGCGGAGCGTGGTCTCTATAGTGACGGAATCGGGGGGACGAAAATTCCGCCGCCCCCGCCCCGAGAGGACCGAACCATGAGCGCCGTGCGAGAGCAGCTGCCCGAGGGGCGCTACGGGCGCTCGGCGGACGAGCGGGCCGACCGGAAGCTGAAGATCGCCGGAGCCGTCCTCGGGACCCTCTTCCTCGCCATGATCGGCTGGTTCGGCTGGCACTACGTCGGCGCCAACCAGATCAGCGCCGAGATGATCAAGTTCGACGTGGTGAGCGACTCCGAGGTCCAGGTGCACCTGGAGGTCCGCAAGGACCAGGGCGTCGAGGGCGTGTGCACGCTCCGCTCCCGCTCCGAGGACGGTGCCGAGGTGGCCCGCAAGGACGTCGTCGTCGACGAGCCGAGCGGCCGGGTCGACCGCGTCTACTCGCTGCGCACGACCGCCCGCGCCACCAGCGCCGAGCTGCTGGGGTGTACGCCGCGGTAGCGGTGGGTAGGGACACCGGGACGGGCCCCGGCGGGCCACCGCGGTGACCTGGACCGACGCCATTCCGATGGTTTATGTCCTCCCGCTTTCCGCCACACATTGTTAGGCTCGTGGTTTCGCCCACCCGGAAGGCGCCCGCCTTCCGCGTAGGGCGATGCTTTGTATTCCCAGTACCTACGAGGAGCACCTGTGACCCAGACCAGCGACAACGTCACCTGGCTCACCCAGGAGGCGTACGACAAGCTCAAGGCAGAGCTTGAGTACCTGTCTGGTCCCGCGCGTACCGAGATCGCCACGAAGATCGCCGCCGCGCGCGAGGAGGGCGACCTTCGCGAGAACGGCGGGTACCACGCGGCCAAGGAAGAGCAGGGCAAGCAGGAGCTCCGGGTCCGCCAGCTGACCCAGCTGCTGCAGAACGCGAAGGTCGGCGAGGCCCCGGCGGACGACGGCGTCGTCGAGCCCGGCATGGTCGTCACGATCGCCTTCGACGGCGACGAGTCCGACACGATGACCTTCCTGCTCGCCTCCCGCGAGTACGCGAGCGAGAAGATCGACACCTACTCGCCGCAGTCGCCGCTCGGCATCGGCGTCAACGGCAAGAAGGCCGGCGACGACGCGGAGTACGAGCTCCCGAACGGCAAGAAGGCCAGGGTCAAGATCCTCAGCGCCAAGCCCTACACCGGCTGAGGCCCCCTCTCCACGACCGAAGGGCCGGTCCCCCCGCTGAGGGGGGACCGGCCCTTCGGCGTTCCCGGGGCCCGCGCGCCGCCTACTCGGCCTTGGCGACCCCGATCGGGCAGGAGACGCCGGTGCCGCCGATGCCGCAGTAACCGGCCGGGTTCTTGTCGAGGTACTGCTGGTGGTAGGCCTCGGCCGGGTAGAAGGCGCGGTCGGCGGCGGGGAGGACCGCGGTGGTGATCTCGCCGTAGCCGGAGGCCGTCAGGACCTTCTGGTAGGCGGCCCGGGAGGCCTCGGCCGTCTCGGCCTGGGCGGGCGAGTGGGTGTAGGCGGCGGAGCGGTACTGGGTGCCCACGTCGTTGCCCTGGCGGAAGCCCTGCGTCGGGTCGTGGGACTCCCAGAAGACCTTGAGCAGGGTCTCGTACGACACCTTCGCCGGGTCGAAGACGACCCGCACGACCTCGGTGTGCCCGGTGAGGCCCGAGCAGACCTCCTCGTACGTCGGGTTCGGCGTGTAGCCGCCCTGGTAGCCGACGAGCGTGGTCCAGACGCCGTCGGTCTGCCAGAACTTCCGCTCGGCGCCCCAGAAACAGCCGAGGCCGAAGTCGGCGACCTCCAGGCCCTCCGGGTACGGGCCGAGCAGCGGGTTGCCGAGCACCGTGTGGCGCTCGGGGACGGAGAACTCCGGCTCCGGGCGGCCGCGCAGGGCCTGCTCCGGGGCGGGCAGGACGGGGGTGCGGGACAGGAACATGCGGCATCTCTCCTCGACGCGGTTCGGCAGTGGACTCAACGCCGGCGCGGACACCGCTGTTCCCCGGCGGCGCCCGGGGGCGGGCCGCCCGTCAGTGGCGGAGGGTGGCCGGGCTGCCGCCGTTCGCCTCGTACCCGGCGACCGCGAGGTTGCGGTGCAGGGTGTACTCGGCCGCCGGGTCGCCGCTCAGCGTCCACGGGACCGCGCCCACGTGGCCGTCGACGTGGACCAGCTGGTGCATCGCCTCCGCCCAGCGCTCGCCGCGCACCAGGAAGTACACGAGCAGATGGCGCACGTGCGCCATCATCGGGTCGTCCGGGCGGGCCGAGTGGACCGCGTACAGCGCGCCCTCCATCGCCTTGCTCACCACGGCCGTGCGGTAGAAGTCCTGGACGAGCACCACGTCCGGCACGTGCTCGAAGACCGCGAAGAGCGGCAGCGCGGAGAGCAGCGAGCCCTGCGGGGCGCGGGCGGCGGCCGTCGTCGCGAAGTGGTCGGCCTCCTCGCGCGAGCCGTGCCACTTCTCGCACCAGTAGTGCAGGGCCGCGAGGTGCGCCCCCATGTGCTGCGGCGCCCGGTCGATGACCTTCGCCCACACCTGGTCGAACTGCTCGTGGGTGTAACCGAGTCCGCGGGCCACCGCCAGCTGCGTGATGTACGGGACCGGGTCGCCGGGGGCCAGCAGGGCCGCCTCGTCCGCGACCTTCCGGGCCTCCTCCAGGATGATCCGGAAGTCGTCGCTGCCGGCCGCCGAGGAGCGCCACGCCTGCTGCACCAGGAACTCCGCGTGCACCGCGGCCGCGCCCGCGTCCTTCGGCGCGTCCGAACGCCAGGCGCGCAGCCAGGCACCGCCGGCGCCCGGCTTCTCCGCGAGCTCCAGGGAGGCCGCGCCCGCGAACGCCTGGACGCGCTGCCAGCGGACCTCGCCCTCCTTCGGCGTCCCGGCGAGCAGCTGGGACGCGGCCCGCCAGTCCTGGGTGGCCTGGACGACCCGGAGGACGTCGAGGAGATCGTGGTCCGGCCCCGGGAGCCGCACGTCCAGCTCCTCCTGGCGGACGAATCCGTACGCCTCCGGGTCGGCCGCGTCGGGCGTGCCGGGCGCGACCTGCCGGATGCCGCCGCCGCGGCGGCGCAGCAGATAGGGGCCGAGGACGCCGAAGAGCAGGCCCAGGGCGATCAGGAACCAGAGAATCTCCATGCGTCCATTGTCCAGGACACCGGTGGGGAGGAACCCGGCCGGGACCAGGCTGCGGACGACTCCCCGCCGGCTCCCCCGCCGACTCCCCCGCAGGCCGCCCGGCAACGGCCCGGCCGCGCCGCCCCCGTGGACGAATCGCGGCAGGAGACGGACCCCGGCACTACGCTCCTGACCATGAGCGACCAGCACAACCACCAGAACTTCGAGACCCGCGCCATCCACGCGGGCAACACCGCCGACCCGCTGACCGGCGCGGTCGTCCCGCCCATCTACCAGGTGTCCACCTACAAGCAGGACGGCGTGGGCGGGCTCCGCGGGGGCTACGAGTACAGCCGCAGCGCCAATCCGACGCGCACCGCCCTGGAGGAGAACCTCGCGGCCCTGGAGGGCGGCCGGCGCGGCCTCGCCTTCGCCTCCGGCCTGGCGGCCGAGGACTGCCTGCTGCGCACCCTCCTCGCCCCCGGCGACCACGTCGTGATCCCGAACGACGCGTACGGCGGCACCTTCCGGCTCTTCGCCAAGGTCGTGCAGCGCTGGGGCGTCGACTTCTCCGTGGCGAACACCTCGGACGTCGCCTCGGTGCGCGCCGCGGTCAACGACCGCACGAAGCTGATCTGGGTCGAGACCCCGTCGAACCCGCTGCTCGGGATCACCGACATCGAGGCGGTCGCGGGCGTGGCCCGGCAGGCCGGTGTGAAGCTGGTCGTCGACAACACCTTCGCCTCGCCCTACCTCCAGCAGCCGCTGGCGCTCGGCGCGGACGTCGTCGTGCACTCCCTCACCAAGTACATGGGCGGCCACTCGGACGTCGTCGGCGGCGCCCTGATCGCGGCCGACGCGGAGCTCGGCGAGGAGCTGGCGTACCACCAGAACGCGATGGGCGCGGTGGCCGGTCCGTTCGACTCGTGGATCGTGCTGCGCGGCATCAAGACCCTCGCCGTCCGCATGGACCGCCACAGCGAGAACGCGACGAGGGTCGCCGACTTCCTCACCCGGCACCCGAAGGTCACGCAGGTCCTCTACCCGGGGCTCGCCGAGCACCCGGGCCACGAGATCGCGGCCAAGCAGATGCGGTCCTTCGGCGGCATGATCTCCTTCCGCGTCGAGGGCGGCGAGGAGGCGGCGGTCGGCGTGTGCGACCGCGCGAAGCTCTTCACCCTGGGCGAGTCCCTCGGCGGCGTCGAGTCGCTGATCGAGCACCCGGGCCGGATGACGCACGCCAGCGTCGCCGGTTCGGCCCTGGAGGTCCCGGCCGACCTGGTCCGCCTCTCGGTCGGCATCGAGAACGTCGACGACCTGATCGCCGACCTGCGCGAGGCGCTGGGCTGATCACGGCGCCGGACCGATCGGCGGCGCCGGGCTGATCCGCGGCGCCGGGCTGATCCGCGGTGCCGGTCCGCGCGCGGGTCCCGGGTACGGCGAGCGATCCCGTACCCGGGGCCGGGGCCGGCGGACCGTTCAGGTCCCCGGCAGCGGGTCCTTCAGGCTCGCCCGGACCTCCGCCCGCAGCTCCGGCGAGTCCGTGTGTTCGTGGACGGAGACGGCGTGCTCGGTGGCCGCGCGGACCACTTCCTCCTCCTCGCCCGAGATGTAGAGGGTGCAGCCCGACACGCTCGGGGTGTCCCGGCAGTCGGCGGCTTTCCTGGTCATGTCGGCCTCCTGCGTCGCTGTTCCGACCGACCCCCTCCTCCAGGCTAGAGCCGTCCTCACGGCCCGGCGAACGGCGGTGTCGTCGCGGCCGGCGGCGGCTCCCAGGGACGGGCCTCGGCCGCCCAGAGGGAGAAGGCCAGCGCGGCGATCCCGGCCAGCACGCCGCCGGTCCGCCGCAGCGCCCGCTCCCGCCGCCGGGCCCGGCCGCCCCGGGCCGCCGCCCGCGCCGCCAGGTCGCCGGGGACGGGCGGATGGGGCGTGTCGAGCAGCCGCCGGACGGCCGCCTCCTTGTCGCCGTGCCTCACGCGGCGGCCCCCTTCCTGACGCGTGCCACCGCGCGGGCGTACACCGCGCGGACCCGGGCCTCCGGGAGGCCGAGCAGCGCCGCGGTCTGTTCCTCGGGCACGCCCTCGTACAGGCGCAGCACGAGGACGAGCCGCTCCTGCGGGGTGAGGGGGCCGAGGACGCCGCCGCGGCCGGCGCGGTGCCGCCGGGCGGTCCGGGCGAAGCGGAGGGCGAGTCCGTCGCGGGTCAGCGCGTACGGGTCCTCGTCGTGGCCCCGGTCGCGGACCGCGTACGTGTGGGCGAGGGCGGCGGCGAGGAGCGCGCGGGCGTACGGGTTCCGGGTCCGGGTCTCGGCGGTGAGCAGCGTGGCGACGTGCAGCAGCCGGCCCGCCGCGCCCGCCACGAAGGCGTCGAACTCCCGGGCACGGGCGGCGTGTTCGGATCGGGTCCGCTGCTTCCCCACCCGCTCATGTATGGGGTGGGGAGGGAAGCGGGGTCAACCCCCCTGCGTCGAACCGCCGCTTCCGATGTGGTGTCCCGACTGGCGGGCGGAGAGCGCCGCGTTGAAGCGGGTGAGCAGGGAGCAGAAGGACTCGCGCTCGCCCTCGGTCCAGCCGTCCGTGACCTCGGCCATGAGCGTGCGGCGCGAGGAGCGGACCTCCTCCAGGCGCTCCAGGCCGCGCGGGGAGAGCTGGAGGACGACCGCGCGGCCGTCCTCGGGGTGCGAGGCGCGCTTGACGAGGCCGGAATCGACGAGCGGGGCGACCTGGCGGGTCACGGTCGAGGAGTCGATCCCCATGCCGGCCGCGAGCGCCTTGACGCCCATCGGCCCTTCCTGGTCGAGGCGGTTGAGGAGGAGGTAGGCGGCCCGGTCCATGGAGTTGCGGAGCTGTCCGGTGCCGCCGAGGCGGGTCTGCTCGGCCCGGCGGGCGAAGACGGCCACCTGGTGCTGGAGGGCATCGAGGAGGCCGGGGTCGAGCTCGGTCGTCATGTCCTGAGATGTGGGCATGGCTGGGGGGCTCTCTCGTGCGGGGGTGGTCGGTGTGGGGGACAGAGTACGCGGACGGGACGGGCTCCGTACCGGCCGTGCGCAAACCCGCCGCGGGCCCGCGGTCCGCGCGGCCGCGACCCCGGTGAGCTGCGAGACTTGGGGTCATGACCTTCGGTACGCCATACCCCTTGCACCGGCTGATGCTCGACGACGTGCGCGGGGCGCAGAAGATGCTGGCGGGGGTGGCCCGGGTGACCGCCCTGGAGGGCAGCCGCCACCTGTCGTCGCTGGTCGGGGCGCCGGTCCTGCTGAAGTGCGAGAACCTCCAGCGGACCGGCTCGTTCAAGCTGCGCGGCGCGTACGTGCGGATCGCGGGGCTCCGGCCCGAGGAGCGGGCGGCGGGGGTGGTCGCCGCCTCGGCCGGGAACCACGCGCAGGGTGTGGCGCTCGCCTCACAGCTCCTCGGGGTGCGCGCGACGGTCTTCATGCCGGTCGGCGCCCCGCTGCCGAAGGTCGCGGCGACCCGTGACTACGGCGCGGACGTGCGGCTGCACGGGCACGTGGTGGACGAGACGCTGGCCGCCGCGCAGGAGTACGCGCGGGAGACCGGGGCGGTCTTCATCCACCCCTTCGACCACCCCGACGTCATCGTCGGTCAGGGCACGGTCGGCCTGGAGATCCTGGAGCAGTGTCCGGAGGTCCGCACGATCGTCGTCGGGGTCGGCGGCGGCGGGCTCGCGGCCGGGATCGGGCTCGCGGTGAAGTCGGTCCGGCCGGACGTGCGGATCATCGGGGTGCAGGCGGAGGGCGCGGCGGCCTATCCGCCGTCGCTGGCCGCCGGGCATCCCGTGGCCGTCGACGCGCCGGTGACGATGGCGGACGGCATCAAGGTCGGCCGGCCGGGCGACGTGCCCTTCGGGCTGGTCCAGGAGTACGTGGACGAGGTCCGCACGGTCTCGGAGGACGCGCTCTCCTCGGCGCTGCTGCTCTGTCTGGAGCGGGCGAAGCTGGTGGTGGAGCCGGCCGGGGCGAGCCCGGTCGCGGCGCTGCTGAGCGATCCGTCGTCGTTCCGGGGCCCGGTGGTGGCGGTCCTGTCGGGCGGCAACGTCGACCCGTTGCTGCTCCAGCGGATCCTGCGGCACGGCATGGCGGCGGCGGGCCGGTATCTGAGCCTGCGGCTGCGGGTGGCGGACCGGCCGGGGGCGCTGGCGACGCTGCTCGCGGTGCTGACGGTGGTCGACGCGAACGTGCTCGACGTCAGTCACGTACGGACCGACCCGCGGCTCGGCCTCACGGAGGTGGAGGTGGAGCTGCACCTGGAGACGAAGGGCCCGGAGCACTGCCGTGAGGTGGAGGGGGCGCTGCGGGAGGCGGGGTACACGGTCCTGGCCTGAGCACGGCACTCCACACTGCCCTAGGATCGACAGAAATGCCCGAAATGATCCCGTAACGATCCGGGAGTGTGGACATGCCAGGCGCGATCCATGCCGAGGGACTGGTGAAGACCTTCGGCGACGTCACCGCACTGGACGGGGTGGACCTCGACGTGCCCGAGGGCACCGTCCTCGGCCTGCTCGGCCCCAACGGCGCGGGGAAGACGACCACGGTACGGGTCCTGACGACCCTGCTCCGGCCCGACCGCGGCACCGCCACGGTCGCCGGCATCGACGTCCTGAAGCACCCCAACGAGGTCCGCCGGTCCATCGGCCTCTCCGGCCAGTTCGCCGCCGTCGACGAGTACCTCACCGGCCGCGAGAACCTCCAGATGGTCGGCCGGCTCTACCAGATGAAGGCACGGCCCGCGAAGGAGCGGGCCGGCGAGCTCCTGGAGCGCTTCCACCTCGCCGACGCCGCCGACCGCCCCGCCAAGACGTACTCCGGCGGCATGCGCCGCCGCCTCGACCTCGCCGCCGCCCTGGTCGTCGCCCCGCCCGTGATGTTCATGGACGAGCCGACCACCGGCCTCGACCCCCGCAACCGCCAGGCCCTGTGGGACGTCATCAAGGAACTCGTCTCCGGCGGCACCACCCTCCTCCTCACCACCCAGTACCTGGAGGAGGCCGACCACCTCGCCCACGACATCGCCGTCGTCGACCACGGCAAGGTCATCGCCCGCGGCACCTCCGACCAGCTCAAGGCGCGCACCGGCGGCGAGCGCGTCGAGGTCGTCGTCCACGAACGCGAGGCCATCACCCCCGCCCGGGGCGTCCTCGCCCGCTACGGCCCCGGCGAACGCGGCCTCGACGACGTCTCCGTCGAGGACCACACCCGCAAGCTCACCGTCCCCGTCACCGGCGGCGCCAAGCTGCTCGCCGAGGTGATCCGGGACCTCGACGCCATCGGCGTGGAGATCGACGACATCGGCCTGCGCCGCCCCACCCTCGACGACGTCTTCATCTCCCTCACCGGCCACGCCGCCGCCCTCGCCCAGGAGGACGAGAACGGCGGGGACCTCCAGCGAAAGGAGCCCGCCGCGTGACCAGCCTCACCGACACCGCCCCGCACGTCCCCGCCCCCCGGGGCGGCATCGCGCAGTCCTTCTCGGACTCCCTGGTCATCACGAAGCGGAACCTGATCCGCATGTCCAGGATCCCGGAGATGATCCTGTTCGGGCTCATCCAGCCCGTCATGTTCGTCATCCTGTTCACGTACGTCTTCGGCGGCTCGATGCAGATCGGGAACAGCACCGATCCGGACGTCTACAAGAACTTCCTGATGGCCGGCATCTTCGCCCAGACGGTCACCTTCGCCACCGCCGGAGCGGGCGCCGGCATCGCCGACGACATGCACAAGGGCCTCATCGACCGCTTCCGCTCGCTGCCGATGGCGCGCGGCGCGGTCCTGACCGGCCGCACCATGGCCGACCTCGTGCAGACCGCCCTGACCCTGCTGGTCCTCGCGGTCGTCGCCCTGATCATCGGCTGGCGGCCCGGCTACGCGGCGCCGACCAACTTCGGGAAGATCATGCTGGGCTTCGCCCTGCTGCTCCTCCTCGGCTACGCCTTCACCTGGATCGGCGCCCTCATCGGCCTCTCCGTCCGCACCCCGGAGGCGGCCACCTCCGGCGGCCTGATCTGGCTCTTCCCCGTCACGTTCATCTCGAACGCCTTCGTCGACTCCAGCAAGCTCCCCGGCTGGCTCCAACCGGTCGCGGAGTGGAACCCGTTCAGCGCCACCGTCCAGGCCTGCCGCAAACTCTTCGGCGACCCCGGCCTCTCCCCCTCCGACGCCTGGCCGATGCAGTACCCGGTCTGGGCCTCGCTGATCTACTCGGTCCTGATCATCGTCGTCTTCCGCACCCTCTCGGTCCGCAAGTACCGCCGCGCCGAGGGCTGAAGCCGAGGGCCCCGGCGGTACCCGCGCCCTCCGGACCGGCTACCGGCCGGCCCGGAGGGCCGCCGCCGTGACCGCCGGGTCGTAGCCGTCGGGGGTGCCGTCGACGAGCAGCAGGTCGCCCGGCAGGTGACGGGTGCGCAGGGGCAGCAGGGCCTGATAGGCCTCGGAGTCGTACCAGGCCCTCGCCTCCTCGTACGAGGGGAAGGCGACGAGCACGACGGCGCCCGGCCACCCGCCCTCCAGGACCTCGCGGCGAGGGGCGCCGTGCACGAGGAAGCGCCCGCCGTAGGGGTCCAGGGTGGCCTGGACCCGCTCCATGTAGTCGAGGACCTCGGGGTCGAGAACGGGCTGGGCGCCGAGGTTCGCCATCACGTATGCGGTCATGGGGACCAGCGTGCCGGGGCACGGCCCTTGGGGTCGATTACCCCGGACGTCATGAGGCCCCCCTCCCGGAGGGAGGGGGGCCTCATCGTGCGGTGGGTGCCGGGTGGGTCAGAGGGCCGAGCCGGACTTCCAGGTGGACCAGTTCATGTTCCAGCCGTTGAGGCCGTTGTCGGGGGCGATCGTCTTGTCCTTGGAGTTCTTGACGATGACGACGTCGCCGGTGATCGACTGGTCGTAGAACCAGGCGGCCATCTGGTTGGGGTCGCCGGCGCCCTTGACGTCGGCGAGGCCGATGCAGCCGTGGCTGGTGTTCACGGAACCGAAGATGGAGCGGGCGCCCCAGTAGTTGCCGTGGATGAAGGTGCCGGAGGTGGACAGGCGCATGGCGTGCGGCACGTCCTTGATGTCGTACTCGCCCTTGCCGTCGGAGTCGGTGAAGCCGACGGTGGCGCCGTTCATCCGGGTCTCCTTGAACTTCTCGGAGATCACCATCTGGCCGTTGTAGGTGGTGTTGTCCGGGGAGCCGGCGGAGATCGGGATGGTGCGGATCACCTTGCCGTCGCGCTTGACGGTCATCGTCTTCGTGGCGACGTCGACGGTGGAGACCTGGCTGCGGCCGACCTTGAAGGTGACCGTCTTCTGCTGGACGCCGAAGACGCCGTTCGCGCCCTCGACGCCGTCCAGGTCGAGCTTGAGGGTGACCGTCGAGCCGGCCTTCCAGTAGTCGTCCGGGCGGAAGTCGAGCCGGGTCGAGTCGAACCAGTGGCCGACGACCTCCTGGCCGGAGCTGGAGGAGACGGTGATGCCGCCCTGGACGGCCTTCTTGTCGGTGATCGCCTTGTTGAACTTGATCGAGACCGGCATGCCCACGCCGACGGTCGAGCCGTCCTCGGGGGTGAAGTTGCCGATGAAGCTGTTCTCCTTCGACACGGTGGTGAAGGAGGAGTTCTCGTGCGCCTCCCGGCCGTCCGCGTCGACGGCGGTCGCGGCGATCTTGTAGACCGTGGCGCGCTCCAGCTGGCCGGTCGGCTTCCAGGAGAGGCCGTCGGCCGCTATCTCGCCCTTGACGGAGGTGCCCTCGGCGGAGGTCATGGTGACCTCGGTGAGCTTGCCCTCGGTGACGGCGACCTTGGCGTCGTTGTTGATGGAGGCGTTCTGCGAGCCGTTCTCCGGCGAGATGGCGATCTGCGCCTTGGACGTCTTCTGCTCGGCGGCCTCGTCGATCTGTGCCTGTGAGGTGGCGGTGGCCGAGCCGGACGCGGCCGGGCCGGACGCCTCGTCGTCGTTGCAGGCCGAGAGCACGAGTACGCCGCTGAGCACCGCCGCCGCCGCGGCCAGGCTCCTACGGCGCTTGCCGACCGTCATCACACGCTTCTCCATCGTCGCCGATTCCCTGTCAATCCATCAGAACACCCATAAGACCCCCTCCGGTTCCGGAAGCGGGGGGTTTGTGGGGAAGACCACTGAACACCACTGATCTACACGCGCACGGGGGCCTTCCGGTTCCCCGTGCGCGTCGTACTGGCGCGAAAAGGCCCCGGGACGCCGTCCCGGGGCCCGTGCCCGGAGGGCGGTCCGCACCGCCCTCCGCCGCTCGCCGTCTATGCCCGGTCGTCGTCCTCCCCGTCCTCATCATCCTCGTCGAGCTCCCACTCCATCGCGTCGGGGTCGTACTCGATCTCCTCGCTGCTCCAGGCGGCCTGGACGAGCTCGACGCCGGGCAGGTCGCGGACCAGGTCGAAGGGCTCCACGAGGTAGGAGAGGGCCTCGGAGGGGTCCTCCCGGACGGCGGTCCTGGCGTGCTCGCGCTCGTCGGCCGGCATGAACTCGTCGGCGTCGATCCGGCCCTCGGCGGCGGCGGTCAGCTCGGCGGGGCCGTCGATCTCCAGGACGATGTCGACCCGGAGGCGGACGTGGCGGGTGGCGGTCTCGTCCGTGGTCCCGGCGGCGGTGGCGGGGGTTTCGGGGGTGCTCATGGCTGGGAGCGTAGGGTCTGCCCGGCCTCGGCTTTCCCGCGACCCGCTGGGTTCACTAGCATCGGCGCACCGCGGGCTTCCCGCGGGGCTTTCCGTGAGGAGAACGAGATCCGCGTGTCCGCCGCCCGACGCCCGCTGCTGACCGCCACCGCGGCGGGGACCCTGCTGTGCGCCCTGTGGTTCGTCCCCTCGGCCAACGCCTCCGGCACGGCACCCGGGGCGGGCGTGCGGAGCGGCGGCACCGAGCCCGCGACCGGCCGGCTCGCCGAGACCGGCGGCCCGGACACCACCGCGTACGTGCTCGGCGGGACCGGCTTCCTCGGGGTCGGCGCCGGCTTCGTGGCGCTGGCGATGCGACGGCACGGGCGCGCGTCCTAGAACGCGCGGAAGGCCGCCCCCGAGCCGGGGACGGCCTCCCGTGGACGCGGGTCGCGGTCAGGCCAGCGGGCCGGTGACCGGCTCCACGGCGGCGACCAGCCGGCCCTCGCGGACGAAGGCGTCGGCGGCGGCCAGGTCGGGGGCGAGGAAGCGGTCCGGGCCCGGACCCTCGACGCCGGCGGCGCGCAGGGCGTCGATGGCGGCCCGCGAGGCGGGCGCCGGGGTGAGGCCGGCGCGCAGCTCGATGCCGCGGGTGGCGGCGTACAGCTCGACGGCGATGATCCGGGCGAGGTTGCCGACGGCGGTGCGCAGCTTGCGGGCGGCGGACCAGCCCATGGAGACGTGGTCCTCCTGCATCGCCGAGGACGGGATGGAGTCGGCGGAGGCCGGGACGGCGAGCCGCTTCATCTCGCTGACCAGGGCGGCCTGCGTGTACTGGGCGATCATCAGGCCCGAGTCGACGCCGGCGTCGTCGGCGAGGAAGGGCGGCAGGCCGTGGCTGCGGTTCCTGTCGAGGAGCCGGTCGGTGCGGCGCTCGGCGATGGAGCCGAGGTCGGCGGCGGCGATGGCGAGGAAGTCGAGGACGTACGCGACGGGGGCGCCGTGGAAGTTGCCGTTGGAGCGGACCTCGCCGTTGCCGAGGACGACCGGGTTGTCGACGGCGGCGGCGAGCTCGCGCTCGGCGACGAGGAGGGCGTGGGCCATGGTGTCGCGGCCGGCGCCGGCGACCTGCGGGGCGCAGCGGATCGAGTAGGCGTCCTGGACGCGGGGGGCCTCGCCGGCCTGGAAGTGGCCGGTGAGGCCGGAGCCCTTGAGGACGGCCAGCATGTTGGCGGCGGAGGCGGCCTGGCCCGGGTGGGGGCGGATGGCGTGCAGCTCGGGTTCGAGGACCTTCTCGGTGCCGAGGAGGGCTTCGAGGGAGAGGGCGGCGGTGACGTCGGCCGACTTGTAGAGGGTGTCGAGGTCGGCGAGGGCCATGATCAGCATGCCGAGCATGCCGTCGGTGCCGTTGAGGAGGGCGAGGCCCTCCTTCTCGCGGAGGACGACGGGCTCGATGCCGGCGGCGGCGAGCAGTTCGCCGGCGGGCTTGACGGTGCCGTCGGGGCCCTCGGCGTCGCCCTCGCCCATGAGCGCGAGGGCGCAGTGGGAGAGCGGGGCGAGGTCGCCGGAGCAGCCGAGGGAGCCGTACTCGTGGACGACCGGGGTGATGCCGGCGTTGAGGACGTCGGCCATGGTCTGCGCGACCTCGGGGCGGACGCCCGTGTGGCCGGAGGCGACGGTCTTGAGCCGCAGGAACATCAGGGCGCGGACGACCTCGCGCTCGACGCGCGGGCCCATGCCGGCGGCGTGCGAGCGGACGATGTTCCGCTGGAGCTGGGTGCGCAGCTCGTGGTCGATGTGCCGGGTGGCGAGGGCGCCGAAGCCGGTGGAGACGCCGTAGACGGGCTCGGGCTTGGCGGCGAGCGCGTCGACGACGGCGCGGGCGGCGGCGAGCGCCTCGACGGCCCCCTCCGACAGTTCGACACGGGCGCCGTGGCGGGCGACGGCGATGACGTCCTGCGGGGTCGTGCCGGACGTGCCGAGAACGACTGTCTGCATATCCATATTCAGCACCCTACGGATTGAAGAGCGACCTGTCACTAGGCAATCTGTCACCGTCCCCCACCAGGGCGACCCCTTACCGATCGGGAGGCGGCTCCACCGTGGGCGCGTCGCGGAAGCGGCGGCGGTCGCGGGCGCCGGGCGGGGCGTCGGCGAGGCGGACGACGGTGCCGTCGCGGCCCGCCACGACGGGCTTCGTGGAGCGGGCGGCCTTGGCCTGGTACTGCGCCGCGTCGGCGAGGCGGAAGAGGCGGCGGGCGGACTTCAGGGGGCCGATGGGGTCGCCGGTGGAGGCGACCCCGATGGCGACGCCCTCGCCGAGCTCCAGCTCGGCCGCGCGGACGCAGAGCTCCTCCGCGACGGCCACCACCTCGTCCGCGCTCGGACCGATGGCCAGCAGACAGAACTCGTCGCCGCCGAGGCGGGCGGCGAGGGCGCCGCGGAGCCGGGCGCCGCAGCGGGAGAGGACCGAGCCGAAGCGTTCGAGGAGGCGGTCGCCGACGGCGTGGCCATGGGTGTCGTTGACGCGCTTGAGGCCGTTGAGGTCGCAGACGACGAGGCTGACGACGGAGCCGTCGGAGCGGTAGCGCTCGATGGCCTCGTCGAGGCGGGCGTCGACCGCCCGGCGGTTGGCGAGGCCGGTGAGCGGGTCGGTGAAGGCGAGCTTGCGGACCTCCTCCAGGCGCTCGGCCTGGGCGATGCCGGCCGCGACGACCGCCGCGAGGACGTTGGCGAAGTCGGCGTCCTCGCTGGTGAAAGGTTTCGCCCCCAGCTGCCTGGCCACGTACAGCTCGCCCCAGGCCCGGCCGTGCAGCACGATCGGGGCGACCACGCAGGCGCCCCGGCCGCGCCGCCGCAACCCCTCCACCCGCCCCGTGACCGGCTCGGCGCCGGCCGTCTCGATCCAGGCGTGCGGACCGGCACCCACCGCCCACCGCTCGTGCAGGAACTCGGTGATCTCGGGGAACTGGTGCACCGGATACGTCTCCGCGTCCGGGAACTCCTCCTCGCCGGAGGCCCGCTCCCCCGCGTTCACCAGGACCCGCAGCCGCCCGTGGTCCCGCTCCCAGACCGACAGGGCACCGAAGCTCCCGTCCAGTCCCGCGCACGCCCCGAGCGCCGCGGCCCGCCAGAACTCGCGCGGCGTGTGCGCCGCCGCCATCCCCTGCGCCAGCGCCACCACGGCCCGCAACCGCACGTCCTCTCCCATTCCTCCAGCTTAGGGAGGTTTGTGCGGTTTTCCCCTCCGAGACGTCACAGAAAGTGACATCTAGTACAAAAACGGATCAATTGCTCCGGCGGGCGGTGCGCCTCACTCGCCGGGCCACTGCGGCTTCCGCTTCTCGTTGAACGCCGCCACGCCCTCGGCGCGATCGCCCGAGAAGGCCACCGAGCGCCAGGCACCGTCCTCGACCTCCAGGCCGGCCCGCAGATCCAGGCCCTGGCCCAGCCGCATCGCCTTCTTCGCGGCGCGCAGCCCGACCGGCGAGTTCGCGGCGATCCGCCCCGCCAGCTCCAGGGCGGCCGTCCGGGCGTCCTCCGCGAGCACGTCCACCAGACCGAGCTCGCGGGCCTCCGCCGCCTCCACCCGGCGGGCCGTGAAGACCAGCTCGGCGGCGCGCGCCGCGCCCACCCGGCGCGGCAGCAGCTGCGTGCCGCCACCGCCGGGGATGACGCCGACGGAGACCTCGGGGAGGCCGACCACGGTGGTGGCGTCGGCGACGATGACGTCGCAGGAGAGCGCCAGCTCGTACCCGCCGCCGAGGGCGAAGCCGTGCACGGCCGCCACGGTCGGCATGGGCAGCTCCAGGACGCCGGTGTACGCCGCGCGGGCGGTGGGCCGCTGGCGGACCAGCTCGGCGTCGGTGAAGGAGTTGCGCTCCTTCAGGTCGGCGCCGACGCAGAAGGCCCGGTCGTTCGACGAGCTCAGGACGGTGACCCGGACGTCCCGGTCGGCGGCGAGCGCCGCGCAGGCCTCGCCGATGGAGCGGGCCATCTCGGAGGAGACCGCGTTCATCGCCTTGGGCCGGTCGAGGACGAACTCGGCGACGTGCCCCTCCTTGCGGACCAGCACGAACTCACCAAAACGCTGCTCGGACATCTCCTGCGCCCTCCCGGTTAACGACGGTTCACATGGTTCACCGGGAGGGATCTTAGGTCGGACGGCGGTTCAGGAGCCAGGGCTCCACGACACCGAGGCCGCGCACCGACCGCTGCCACATCGGCTGGAGCGCGAAGCGGTACGTCTCCGGCGCCCGGCCCTCCTTCTCGGCGCGGGCGGCCTCCTCCGCCGCCTCGGCCTCGGAGACGGGCACCTCGCCGGTGCGGGTCAGCTCCTCGGCGAAGGCGCTGTCGACGAGGACGGCGTCCTTCGGCGCTATCGAGGTGAGCCGGCTGGCGAGGTTCACGGTGGTGCCGAAGACGTCGCCCATCCGGGTCGTGACGGTGCCGAAGGCGATGCCGACCCGCAGCGCGGGCATGGTCTCGTCCTGGCTGAGCGTCTCGATCAGCCGGAGCGCGATCTCGGCGGCGATGCCGGCGTCGTCCGCCGCGTACAGCACCTCGTCGCCGAGGGTCTTGATGAGCCGGCCGCCGTGCGCGGCGACCAGGTCGGCGCAGGTGGTCTCGAAGGCCTCGACCAGCTCGCCGAGCTCCTCCTCCTCCAGGCGGCGGGTGAGGCGGGTGAAGCCGACGAGGTCGGCGAAGCCGACGGCGAGCCGGCGGTCCACCATCTCCTCGTCGTCGGCGGCCTGCGCGACGCGCCCGGTGGCGGCGGCGAGCTGCCGCCGCCACACGTAGATCAGGAACTCCTCCAGCTCCGGCAGGAGCAGCTCGACCAGGGGGTACGTGACCTCGGCGCGGGTCATGCCGGGCTCGGGCGGCTCGGTGAGGCCCTCCAGGAAGGAGTCGATCTGCCATTCGGCCAGCCGGGCGGTGGTCTGCCCGGTGGAGCGGGCCACCTGCACCGCCATCGGCTCGCTGAGCAGTCCCGCCTCGACGAGGCCCGCGAGGCGCCGCAGGGCGAGCACGTCGGCCTCGGTCAGCGCCTTGGCCTGCCCGATGTCGGCGAAGCCCATGGCCCGCCAGAAGCGGGAGGCCAGCTCCATGGAGACGCCGGCGGTGCGGGCGGCCTGGAAGGGGGTGTAGCGGCGGTCGGCGCCGAGGATGAGCTGTTCGAGCCGGATCGCGAGCGGGTCGTCGGTCGGCTCGACGGTGTGGTCGACGGCGTGGTGCGGCGTGGGGTACGCCGAGCCCTCGGCGCCGCCGGAGGCGTCGGCCGCCCGGCCGGACGGGGCCGCCCCGGACGGCTCGTGCGCGCCGTCCGGCTCGTGTGAACCCCGCGGCGCGTGCGACTCGGAGCGGCCGTCGCCCGCGTTCGCGTCGTCGACGGTCACCGGCCGCCTCCTGCCCGTTCCCTGCCGCTTCCCACTGTCCTGCCGATCTGTTCGCCTGGATCGCGCTCCACGATACGACAGGTGTGGGCTGGCTCACGCCTGAACGGTCCGGGGGTTCAGCCCGTCGCCCGCAGGTGGACGATGTCGCCCGCGCCGACCGCCTCCGTGCCGCCCCCCTCGGTGGCGACGACCAGGCGCCCGTCGCCGTCCAGGGAGAGCGCCTCGCCCTCCAGCATCCGCTCGCCCGGCAGGTCGGCGCGGATCCGCCGGCCGAGGGTCGCGCAGTCGGCCGTGTACGCCGCCAGGACCCCGGACGCCTCGGGGTCGCCGTCGGCCCGCACCCAGGCGCCGTACCAGTCGGCGAGGGAGCGCAGGACGGCCCGCAGCAGGGTGTCGCGGTCGGTGGAGACGGCGCCGGCGAGCAGCAGCGAGCCGGCCGTGGGGACGGGCAGCTCGTCGGCGCGCAGCGAGACGTTGATGCCGAGCCCGACGACGACCCCGTCGTCCCCGGCCCGCTCGGCGAGGATCCCGCCGGCCTTGCGCTCCTCGCCGTCGACGGTGACGAGGAGGTCGTTGGGCCACTTGAGGGAGAAGTCGGCTCCGGCGGCCTTGGCGAGGCCGGTGGCGGCGGCGACTCCGGTGAGCAGCGGCAGCCAGCCGAGCCGGTGCGCGGGCACGTCCGGCTTGAGGAGGACGGAGAGGAAGAGCCCGGACCGCGCGGGCGCGCTCCAGGTGCGGTCGAGCCGGCCGCGGCCGGAGGTCTGCTCCTCGGCGACGAGCACGGCCCCTTCGGGCAGTTCGCCCGCCCGCGCGGCCAGGTCGGAGTTGGTCGAGCCGGTGCTCGCGACCACGTCGAGGGAGCTCCACAGCCCGTCCGGGAGGAGGAGGGCCCGGCGCAGGACGGAGGGGTTGAGCGGGGGCCGGTCGAGGTCGGACCAGCGACCGCCGGAGGCGTTGGAGGACGTCATGCAAGCCAGACTAGGTGTGGCAAAGACCGCAGTGCCGAACCGTATCGCCGTCGATACCCTACGGATCAGTAGGCCTTCAGTAGCCCATTCGCAGTCAACGAACCCCCCGTGACCAGGCAGGGAGCCGCATCCCGATGTCCGAGCCGGCAGAGCAGTACGAGATCGACATTCACACGACCGCGGGCAAGATCGCGGACCTCAGGCGCCGTATCGACGAGGCCACGCACGCCGGTTCGGAGCGGGCTGTGGAGAAGCAGCACGCGAAGGGGAAGCTGACCGCGCGTGAGCGGATCGCCCTGCTGCTCGACGAGGGCTCCTTCGTGGAGCTGGACGAGCTGGCCCGGCACCGGTCCACCAACTTCGGCCTGGAGAAGAACCGGCCGTACGGCGACGGCGTCGTCACCGGGTACGGCACCGTGGACGGCCGTCCGGTGGCGGTGTTCTCGCAGGACTTCACGGTCTTCGGCGGGGCGCTCGGCGAGACGTACGGCCAGAAGATCATCAAGGTGATGGACTTCGCGCTGAAGACCGGCTGCCCGGTCGTCGGCATCAACGACTCCGGCGGCGCCCGCATCCAGGAGGGCGTGAGCGCGCTCGGGATGTACGGCGAGATCTTCCGCCGCAACACCCACGCCTCCGGGGTGATCCCGCAGATCTCCCTGGTCGTGGGCCCCTGCGCGGGCGGCGCGGTGTACTCCCCCGCGATCACCGACTTCACGGTGATGGTGGACCAGACCTCGCACATGTTCATCACGGGTCCGGACGTCATCAAGACGGTGACCGGCGAGGACGTGGGCTTCGAGGAGCTGGGCGGCGCCCGGACGCACAACGCGACCTCGGGCGTGGCGCACCACATGGCGGGGGACGAGAAGGACGCCGTCGAGTACGTGAAGCAGCTGCTGTCGTACCTGCCGTCGAACAACCTCTCCGAGCCGCCGGCCTTCCCGGAGACGGCCGCGACCGAGGTGTCGGACGAGGACCTGGAGCTCGACACGCTCATCCCGGACTCGGCGAACCAGCCGTACGACATGCACAAGGTCATCGAGCACGTCGTGGACGACGGCGAGTTCCTGGAGACCCAGGCGCTCTTCGCGCCGAACATCCTCACCGGCTTCGGCCGGGTGGAGGGCTTCCCGGTCGGCATCGTCGCCAACCAGCCGATGCAGTTCGCCGGCTGCCTGGACATCGACGCCTCCGAGAAGGCCGCGCGGTTCGTGCGCACCTGCGACGCCTTCAACATCCCGGTCCTCACCTTCGTGGACGTGCCGGGCTTCCTGCCGGGCGTGGACCAGGAGTACGGCGGCATCATCCGGCGCGGCGCGAAGCTGATCTACGCCTACGCCGAGGCGACCGTCCCGCTGATCACGGTCATCACCCGCAAGGCCTTCGGCGGCGCGTACGACGTCATGGGCTCCAAGCACCTGGGCGCCGACCTGAACCTCGCGTGGCCGACGGCGCAGATCGCGGTCATGGGCGCGCAGGGCGCCGTCAACATCCTGCACCGCCGCACGATCGCCGAGGCGGAGGCCGACGGCGAGGACGTCGAGGCGGTGCGGGCGCGACTGATCCAGGAGTACGAGGACACCCTGCTCAACCCGTACATCGCGGCCGAGCGCGGTTACATCGACGGAGTGGTCCTGCCGTCCGAGACCCGGCCGCAGATCGTCAAGGGTCTGCGTCAGCTGCGGACGAAGCGGGAATCCCTGCCCCCGAAGAAGCACGGCAACATCCCGCTCTAGCCCTCGGGAGGGACAGCACGATGATCAAGGTCGTACGAGGCAACCCGACGCCCGAGGAGCTGGCCGCCGCACTGGCGGTGGTCCAGGCCCGGGCCGCGGCCACGGCGGCGGCTGCCGCCTCGGGCCTCGGCCCGGCGGTACCGGAAGGCTGGTCGGACCCGTCACGCATCGCCCGCTCGACCCGGCCACGGCCGGGCCCGCGGGCCTGGGCCCGGTCCTACTGGCCGGTCTGAGGGACGGGACGCGCGCGGCCGACGCGCGCGGCACGACGTGAGGCGGAGGCCGGGCCCCTTGTGCGGGGGGTCCGGCCTCCGGCGTACCCGCTCCCGCACGGTCACGGGGCCGGTTGAGTATCCGTACTCAGGCGTTCCGGGCGGCCCGGCAGCAGGATCGGGGCATGCTGTGGTCGGACCCGGAGAACAAGCCGCCGAAGTTCCTGCGCGAGGCACAGGCCATGATGCGCAGGTCCGGTGTGATCCTGGCGCTGGCCATGGTCGTCCTGATGCTCGTCGTGGGCGCGCGCTGAGTACGCTGCCCCCATGACTGCTGATCACCCGGGCGGCACGCCCCGCCGGCTCGTCCTCGCCTCCGCCTCCCCCGCCCGGCTCGGTCTGCTCCGGCAGGCCGGACTCGCGCCCGAGGTGATCGTCAGCGGGGTCGACGAGTCCAAGGTCCACGCCCCCACCCCGGCCGAACTGGCGCTGGCGCTCGCGGAGGCCAAGGCGGCGCACGTGGCGGCCCGCCCGGAGGTGAGCGGCGCGCTGGTGATCGGCTGCGACTCGGTGCTCGAGTTCGACGGCCGGGCCCTTGGCAAGCCCGCCGACGCCACCGAGGCCACCGCCCGCTGGAAGGAGATGCGCGGCCGGGTCGGCATCCTGCAGACCGGTCACTGCGTCTACGACACGCGGGCCAAGCGGTACGAGTCGGCGACGGCCTCGACGGTGGTGCGGTTCGGCGAGCCGACGGACGCGGAGGTCGCGGCGTACGTGGCGAGCGGCGAACCGCTGCACGTGGCGGGCGCGTTCACGCTGGACGGCCGCTCGGCGCCGTTCATCGACGGCATCGACGGCGACCCGGGCAATGTGATCGGCCTGTCGC
The DNA here is from genome assembly GCF_040633895.1 of Streptomyces sp. NPDC007863. Taxonomy (NCBI): domain Bacteria; kingdom Bacillati; phylum Actinomycetota; class Actinomycetes; order Kitasatosporales; family Streptomycetaceae; genus Streptomyces; species Streptomyces sp. NPDC007863. The sequence continues at coordinate 965 of NZ_JBEYEI010000011.1, read as the reverse complement.
TGCCGCTGCTGCGCCGGCTCCTCGCCAAGCTGGACGTGGGGATCACCGAGCTCTGGAGTGCCTGAGCCTCCGTCAGGCCTCCGCCGGCTCCGGGGCCTTGGACGGCTCCGGGGCCGCGCCCTCCTTCCCGTACGCGACCAGGGTGAGCACGACGAGCCCGACGACGGTCATGAGGAAGGCGAAGGCGTGCCAGCCGATCAGGCCGACGGCGACCGCGCCGAGGACGCCGTGGACGACCGCGCAGCCGATGAGCAGTCCCCGGCCGAAGCGGCCGGGGCGGCGGTCGCGGATCCCCGCGAGCGCGGCGACGAGGGAGCAGAGCGCGAGGGCGGCGCCGGAGCCGATGCCGAGGGCCCACGTGCCGGTGACCATGTGGTCGGGATCGAGTCCGTCGAGGGACATCGACTGGGCCTCCACGAAACGCGCCATGATCGCGTTGAGGCCGACGATGGCCGGTGCCTCCACCAGAAGCACGGCGGCCGTGACGAGTGCGATCGGTCTGCGGGCCACTCGGCCACCCCCTGGATTCGCCTGTTACCGACAGTACGGTCGACAGCGCGAAGGCTACTGGCCAGTAAAGGTCCCGACAAGAGTGTGCGCCGCATGGCCGAAGGCCGACGTTCCGGCAAAGAATCATTGCGCCATTCGTAGGGACTCCACAAAAAAACCCGAATGGCGACTGGCTCCACGAACAGAGACCTGCGCCACACCTCGGAGCTACTGTGCCGTAAAGGAACCCTGCGTACCGTGGTGGGACAAGGGATTTCACGACCCGAGGAAACTTCGAGCGACCCTCTATGTGGGCAAGCTCACCCAGGGACACGGGTCGAGGGGCCGTGTCGGTAGTCCCTAAACTCAGCTTGTTTCAAGGAGGGAGCCATCGTGCGCAAGGTGCTCATCGCCAACCGTGGCGAAATCGCTGTTCGTGTCGCCCGTGCCTGCCGGGATGCCGGGATCGCGAGCGT